>NZ_JAPZQJ010000019.1:0-2038 GCF_027530405.1 Microcystis sp. LE19-41.2A
GGTTCTTCGGTTTGTCTTATGCAATGGACGGGGTTATAAGGAATGAAACCTTTATAGAGACAGACATTGCCGCAATTTTTGTCAATTGTTTGCGATCTGGAGCGAACTAATCAATTAAATCTCTTGCCAGATAAGGATTGAGTCGATTTATGCTCCCCTATCGAACCATACCAAGTCCCGAAGAGCCGTAAAATATTTCCTAATCAAAATAATTGCCCGATAAATCTTTACTTCCAATCGTCTTGATCGAGTAAAATCGACTAATTTAATCTATTAACAAGGATGCAAGCAAATTTATTAGAAGTGCGGGGAGCCACCCGTCGATTTGGGGGATTAGTCGCTGTGGATGGCGTTGGCTTTCAGGTACAAAAAAACGAGATTTTTGGCTTAATTGGACCCAATGGGGCGGGAAAAACGACTTTATTTAATCTGATCACCGGTTTAATTCCCCTATCGAGTGGTGATTTAATTTATCAAGGCGACAGTCTGGCGAATTATCGTCCTCACCAGATCGCTAAGGCAGGAATTGCCCGTACTTTCCAGAATTTGCGCTTATTTGGTGAATTATCGGCTTTAGAAAATGTTGCGATCGCTGGTCACATTCATAATAGCTCCAATCTCTGGACAGGAATTTTGGGTTTACCAGCTTCGAGAAGGGAGGAGGAAAAAACCTATAAAAGAGCGGGGGAATTATTAGATTTAGTCGGATTAACCGACCAAAGCAACCGAAAAGCCCGTAATTTAGCCTATGGTGATCAAAGACGCTTGGAAATTGCCCGCGCTTTAGCTTTGCAACCCCAGTTATTACTCCTGGATGAACCAGCAGCCGGGATGAATCCCAGCGAAAAGGGGTCATTAAGTCAGCTAATTCGACAAATTCGCGATAATTTAGCTCTAACCGTCCTGTTAATCGAACATCATGTGCCTTTAGTGATGGGATTATGCGATCGCATTGCCGTGTTAGATTTCGGTAAGTTAATCGCTTTGGGAGATCCAGCTACAGTCAGGGAGAATCGCGCGGTGATTGAAGCTTATTTAGGGGATGAATAAGGATTTTAGATAATTCCTCTTCAGGTTAATGGGAGATAAGTAGGTAGGCGTTAAAAATTATCAGACACCACCCTTATCAAGGGGGACTAAGGGTAGGGTTGATTCATGAATCAACCCTACTATGAATCAACTCTAGGACTGAGGGGGGATCGAACCTAAAATCCATTTTTAATTTAATTATAACCAGCTACTTAACAATGATTATTTAATTACCAGAGATAGTCAAAAAAAGGGTTAAAGTTTCTCCCGATCGATATTTTGTCATAAGTAGGGACGCACAATTATTTGTAGGATGGGTTAGCGGTAGCGTAACCCATGCTAACTCATCCAGTCGCTTAATTCCTTTAATCTTGTTAGTGCGTAACAACTCTCGACGCACCTCATAATCAGCAATTTCTGGAAGAATAACCCTAATAGCTGCTTTAATTAGGGTTTGTAGCCAACAATTACAAGCTAGACTTTCAGGCGCTCGCTTAGGATTAGTAATTAAACCGATAATTCCCGTATCTAATAAAACTACTCTATTCACCAAGTTACTCCCTTTAAGTGAGCCAGAAATAAAGGACGCTCAGATAAGCGATCTTGGTCAAGTGCTTCGATTAAATATTCACCGGTTTCTTGTTGTTCCTGTTCATCTTCTTCATCAATCCAAGATTGAAGTAAATTAACCAGTTTGGTCTGTTTTTCTTGTTCTAAAATAGTATCCTTAAGTAGCTTGAGGACATAAGCTTCTAGAGAAAGACCTTTCTCCCTCGCTTTTTGGCTGAGATATTGTTCGATTTCCGATGTTAAATTAAGAGTTAGTGGCATGGGCTTGACTTGAATCAATTTATCGTGTCTTTAACTAGGGTCTGCTGAAAAAGTTTTTCCTAGAAGCAGGGTGTAGGGTGTAGGGTGTGGGGTGTGGGGTTTTACCGATTTTGAGGGGGTCAATTACCTAATTTTCAGGGAAAAAGTACCTGAATTTCCCCCTGATCACTCCCATGCC
>NZ_JAPZQJ010000663.1:0-2606 GCF_027530405.1 Microcystis sp. LE19-41.2A
TAAGGGATGGAACCCTTATAGAGAAAGGCATTGCTTCGATTTTGGCCAATTGTTTTCTATCTAGAGCGAACTAATCAATTAAGTCTCTTGCCAGATAAGGATTTAGTCGATTTATGCCCCCCTATCGAACCATACCAAGTAACGAAGAACCATATTTTTATAATATTACGTTACGCCATGCCGACCAATCTTGCCGTTGCTTGAACTGTCAAAACAGTGCGATCGCCGATTGCGTAGGGTGTGTCCCATTATCCGACTAATCGAAAAGCAGCACCAATCGGCAATTGTAACGGTAAGGATTGATTCCAGCGTTTCGAGAAAAACAAAATCTCCAAATTCTCAATCTCCCCAGAAGTCGGATTTAGACGAGCGACAATTTCATCCCCAATCTCCTCCGACTCTTGATCTGCATAAGGAGAACAGACATCTATATAAAGAATATCTCCCGTCGGGTCATAGCGAAAAGTTAGATTTTTTTCCATACCATTAGACCTCGACCTAATATTATCTCAAGACCAAAAGTCTTTCTAGTTAAGGAATCTACCCGAATAAAAATTATTTTAATTGCCTCATATTTTTTCAGTGAAATTGAATTAGCAACGATAGATATACATTTCAGTCATCGAACTACTTAATTAGTACACAAGCTAAAAGCAAGCTGTGACTGGGTTATAATTTTTGAAGATGTCTATTATTCCCCCTGTAATTTTTCGGGCTGTGTATATGGTCACGATCCAATGACGACTAAGAGCAGATTGGGAAACCACCACCACAATTAAAAATCGTCCCGTCCGAATCGTTGAAAACCACTTAGAAAATAACAACGCCTTTTCATCGCAATCGCTAGAACGGATTAAATCTGGATCGGCTAAAGTCTGGGCTAATTGCTCCTCATCCAGTGCGATCGCCCTCTTCTTGTTAATTAAACTTTAAAACCGCGATCGTCTAAAATTGAGGTTTAATATAATCGTCCCAAACTTTAAGTAGATGGACAGCATCTTCATTTGAAATCCTTCCCAATTTAGCAAGCAGTAAGTTTTTTTTCCAAGCAATCAAGACGGGATAAACGTACAGTAGAGGGAACCCTCAAACCACTATTGGCCCAATCTTTTAATAATATGTCTGTTTGTGTTCGGGGCATTGCTGAGGTCACTGCCGTTACAATAACGTCATCTCCATCAACCCAAAGAATCAACACAGGTCTTTTTTTTGATGATGTACCATCAGTAAATAGAATTTTGGCAACCCAGAACTCACCTCCTTTAATAATCGTCATATAAACCTTCGTCTTCTGGGGCATAACTATTCAAAAAAGAAGAATGAAGGCGATCGCTAACTAAGGTTTTGGGCTGAATAGTAATCACCCACTTCCCTTTACCAATTCCTTGCACAATAGAACTGGGAAGATTGAGTTGCTCCCCTTCTTCAATTTCTACTTCAAAAGCTAATTTTAATAACTGATTTTTCATAAAGCAAAAGCACCTATAATATTGGAGATATTAGCACAGCGCGTAGAAGCATCAGCGATCGCCATCATCAAAAGTGAAAATGACTCGGCTTTGCAATAAAGCATAAGCTAACTGTTCCTCATCAGAAGCCCCAATCAGTCCTTCCTCTGAAGAGATTGTAACATCAATCCCTCACATTCTTAAACCTTTGGTGATCGCCTTAGAAACCCTTTCATCCAGTGCGATCACTATCTTCTTGTTAATTAAACTTTAAAACAGTGCGATCGCCTACGCCAACCCATCCTACAATTGCTTGAACTATCAAAACAGATTAGAAAGGCGGTAACTGAAAATGACCAGCGACAATTCCAGGAACGGTAATATCCTCATCTAATTCTTCCCACCGTAGAGCATAGCCGTTGACTTCAACCTTAACCGCCGCCAATTGCTCATTCGTTGCTTGTTTCAAAATGCGGAAGCGATCACTAGGAAAACCGATAATACGTCCATCACTGAGTTCAACGTATATCATGCGTTCTTCTGCCCAGGCTCGAATGGCGGCAGGCTCAACAGTCATTATAGGATTAATGTTTGTGGAAATCACGATAAGCACTCCTTAAAAGGTCTTGATTTTTATAAACTAGCCTCTCTACTTCCCGTAGCTCATGGGAAGGAATACCACGATTGGAAGCTAAAATGATTATCGGTTCAAGCCAAAATTTACATTCACCATCAGGAGAACGTACATGAATATGTAGCGGTTCGGAACCTTCATCGGAATAGAAGTGAAACCGAAAATGTCCAATTCTAATGACCGTTGGCATTCAGTGAAATTCGTAATCATTGAGAGTTGCTGGTTCTTTATTATAGTCGGAAATTGTAGCGATCATTGTCGCACGCCAATCAGACCGATAAGGACTTTCAGAGCGCTCGCCAATCGCGTAGGGTGCAATTAACGCACCTTTTTATTTTTATTGGCTTATTATATGCGTTCTTTATCGAAAGCCTCAATTAATAGGCTCTTCTGGTTTCTGTGTGGAAACGAGGTCTATACTGATAGTTTATTTAACCAAATAGTCCTAAAAGTCTTTCCCAGTAAACATTTCACGATTTCATAAGCAAAAATTATCACACAAAGTCGAGAAGAGCCTGACGGCT
>NZ_JAPZQJ010000229.1:0-8638 GCF_027530405.1 Microcystis sp. LE19-41.2A
TTGGCAAAATCCTCCAGTGTTTTTACCAAGAGTTGTCAAACAATCCGAAACTGGTTTGGAGAAATAATTAGTTATTTCGAGCGAAGGACAACGAATGGGGTGGTCGAGGGAATCAACAATAAACTTAAACTAATAAAACGGAGAGCCTATGGCTTGAGAAACTTTCGGAATTTTTGGGTTAGAAGTATGTTGTCTTGGCATCATATTTTTTGAAGATGGGGGAGGTAGAGACGGTTCGCCATTTAGCGGTATTAATGGGACGAGGGGAAAGAACAATCCATCGCTGGTTAAGTTTTTACAAAAAAAGGAGGAATCGAGCGATTATTATCTGAAGGAAACCCACCAGGAAGACCGAAAAAGATTTCGGTAGAAGAAGTCGCTCTTTTACAAAACGAATTAAAAGACCCAGTGGGTTTTACCAGCTATAAAGAGATTTATTTTTGGCTCTCGGTCGTTCGAGAAATTTCCGTCAGCTATACAACAGTTTATCGTCTCGTTAGACAGGAATTAGGAAGCTCAATTAAAAGTACCTAGACCACGAAATCCGAGACAATTGCCTGGCGAAGTAGATGAGTTTAAAGCGAACTTATCTAAACGACTAAAAGCTTTACTAGACAGGGAAAGCGAGAAAGTAAAGCGTTACGAGAAAGTAAGTTTTTGGTGCGAGGATGAAAGTAGATTTGGTTGTCACACTATTGCTCGGAATAAAATAACTCTTTTCGGAGTTAAGCCGATTGGTAATTTTCAAGATAACTTCCAATGCTTTTGGCTGTACGGGGCTGTAGAGCCTCGACAGGGAAGAAGCTTCTTCTATGAATTCTCCCCTTTAGATGGGGATTGTTTCGGAGAATATCTATTACAACTATCGCCAGCTTTTCGGTTCTTCGGTTTGTGTTATGCAATGGAGGGGGGTTATAAAGGATAAAACCCTTACATAGAAAGACATTGCTTCGATTTTTGCCAATTGTTTTCTATCTAGAACGAGCTAATCAATTGAGTCTCTTGCCCTATAAGGATTTAGTCGATTTATGCCCCCTGATCGAATCATACCAAGTAACGAAGAGCCAGCTTTTCCCAATGAATTACATATTTTACAAGTAGATAACGCTCCTGCACATATTGCGGGACACTTAGAAATTCCCGACAATATTATCTTGTTTTATCAACCTTCTTGTTGTCCTGAAGTTAACCCCGCAACAGAGAGTTTGGCTGTACCTGAAAAATTTTCTGGCATGGGAAACTTTTGAATCTCTTGATGCTTTAAGAGATAAACTCGATGCTCTTTTAAATCGTTTATCCAATGACACTATCGGGTATTTAACGGGATGGTCTTGGATTTTAGAAGCTCTATGTCTGTCAGGAATTTAGAAATTTGGTATTACATCTTGATATAAAAAATGGCGAAATTTGGGTTCAACATGATGTCCCTGAAGTGGGAATCGCCAATGAATTAGTTAATTTAGGTGTTCCTAAAGAGGATATTGTCTTAGCTCTTCATGAACCTTTAGTTAGACCCTATACAGGGTTTGCAGTCGGTTAATTTTTTAGATACCAACGCAGAAACCGAACCACTGACCTTAAAACTTTGACCCCTTCCCGAAAACCCCATAACCCTATTTGTCTAAAAATATTAAGAGATGTAACTATTTATGCCTAAGCTAGAAAGTGATTACTCAACAGGGGTGAGATCAGGATAGTCTAGATCGAGCAGTCAGATAGATGTTTAGTTAAATTCCTACTTCAGATATGTCCGTTTCTAGTCCTCCTCGTTCCCTGCGTATCGGTTCCCGTAAAAGTCAGTTAGCCCTAGTACAAACCTATTGGGTACAGGCAGAATTGAGTAAACACCACCCCCATCGACAGTTTGAGGTGGAGACGATGAGTACCCAAGGCGATAAAATTCTCGATGTGGCCCTGGCGAAAATCGGTGATAAGGGTTTATTTACCAAAGAATTAGAAGTGGGAATCTTGGATAGATCGATCGATCTTGCCGTCCATTCTCTCAAGGATCTGCCCACTAAGTTGCCGGAAGGCTTAATCTTGGGTTGCGTCACCGAAAGAGTTAATCCGGCCGATGCTTTGGTGGTAAATAGCGAAAACCAAGACTATCAATTAGACACTTTACCAGAAGGTGCGGTAGTGGGGACTTCTTCCCTGCGGCGATTGGCCCAGTTGCGTTACCATTATCCCCATCTGACTTTTAAGGATGTGCGCGGCAATGTTAACACCCGTCTGGCAAAACTGGACGCGGGAGAATACGACGCGATTATTCTGGCAGTAGCGGGATTGGAAAGGTTAGGATTGGGCGATCGAGTTCATCAGGTTATTCCGGCGGAAATTTCTCTCCATGCGGTGGGACAGGGGGCTTTAGGGATAGAATGCCGCCATGCTGATCCAGAGGTTTTGGAAGTCCTAAAAGTGTTGGAACACGCCCCTAGCCGCGATAGATGCTATGCTGAACGCGCTTTTTTACGGGAGTTGGAGGGGGGTTGTCAAGTTCCCATCGGAGTGAATACGGCGATCGAGGATGGTATCCTAACTTTAACGGGTATGGTGGCTAGTCTCGACGGTAAGCGCCTGATTAAGGACTCGGTTAGCGGTGATCCTAGCCATGGGGAAGTCTTAGGACGAGATTTAGCCCATAAAGTGCGCGAGGCTGGTGCTGGAGAGATTTTAGCCCAGATTTTCACTGAAGTGGGACGATAATCAGTGATCAGTGATAAGTTATCAGTGGGTAAGTTATCAGTTATCAGTCTTAAACAGCAAAAAGCTCCAGTGCCTCTCCCATGCAGTTTTAACAAGTGATGTGGATAGGCAAGCAGCTGATCAGTATTGCAGCAATTCTCCCAGTATCGAGATTTAATTGACTTCAGTTCGATTGATAGTCTTCTCCGCCGGGATGATAGAATTGCCTTTCGGAGTCAGGAAATTGTGCAAGATGTGACGATTTTGAATTAAAACTAAAGTTGCGATCGCTAAGAGAAAATAACCAAAACCTTTTTGTAACTGTTTTGCGGACACAAACTGTCCCAGATAGGAACCGATAAGAGTACCGAGAGCAGCCGCAAAAGCAAAGGATAGGGTTAACTGCCAATCGACGCTAATATGACCTAAATAACCCAGTAATCCGGCTACAGAATTGAGGAAAATAATCAGCAGGGAAGTGGCGATCGCTTGAACCATGGGGATTTTACCCAATAATACCAGCGCGGGAACGATAGCGAAGCCTCCCCCAACCCCAACTAATCCCGTCAGGACACCCACAGCAATTCCTTCGCTCATTAACCAGAGCCAGCAATATCGGCAGACTGGTTGGGGGTAGAGAGTCAGATTTTTTTGCCGATCGCGGGCTTTATAATCAGGATTATCTATCTGTGCTGATCTGCGGATCATAAAGGCTGCCGCTAGGAGCATTAGTGTCGCAAACAGGAGCATCTGGAAGGTGGCAGTGACAAAGGGAAATGTGGCTAATCTTGCTCCCAAAAAAGCCCCTACCATCGTGGCAGAACCGAAGATAAAAGCGGTTTTTAAGTTAATGTTGCCTTTTTTCCAGTGGGGAATCGTGCCGAGTAAACTGACACTACCGATGACTAGAAGCGTCATAGCGATCGCAGATTTGGTCGGTACTCCCATCACATAGACTAGAATCGGTAATGCTAGTACAGAACCTCCTCCTCCTAACAATCCCAGACTAATCCCCGTACAAACGGCTAATAAATGTCCAATTAACCAAGTCATTTCAGTTATCAGTTATCAGTTATCAGTTATCAGTTATCAGTTTCTGAAGGCAACAGGCCCCAAGTAAAGAATCTGACAATTCTCCTACCTAAAAAGAAGGCTAGAAACTAAGTACATCTTAGGTTTTAGATTCTTCTCTTGTTATCAGTTATCAGCAAATCATATTTCATTATTTACTGGTTACTGATTACTGATGACTGATTACTGCTTACTGATGGGGTTGATTATAGGGAAGTTTAGCCAGAAGCATAGCTAAAGCACAGGTATTACTAATCCCCGCAAAAACTAGACCAGAACCGACAAAACCGCTTAAAATCAGGAACCAAGGCGAGAGAAAGGCTCCTAATACTGTTCCGAGGACTACTAAGGAACCAGCGACGATCTGCACCTGACGGAATAGGCTAATTGGCGCATTTTGGTCTTTTTCGGTGGCATAACCCGCACTTTTCCAAGTATTTAAGCCGTTTTTAAGCTGGGCAACTTGGCTAAATCCTGCCGCAATCAGTTTTTGTGCTGCTACAGTGGATCTGCTGCCGGAATTACAGTAGAGAACTAGGGTTTGATTGGGGTCAAAAGCGATCGAATCGGGGTTAAAACTGGAAAGTGGTACTAATTTCGCCCCTGGAATGCGATCGCTTGCGTACTCCCCCGGTTCTCGCACGTCAATTAAGCAAACTTCTCGACGCTCAATTAAGTTTTTTAAAGTATGGGCATCAAATTCTAGTAATTTTGCCTGATTTGTGGTATTGGTCATCGTTAATCTCCTGAATGGATCTTTAAGCTAAAACAACTCCTAAATTACCGCAGCCTTGGTTAGCGGGAACTGCCTCCATGATCTTTTTGGGATCTGGTAAATTAAGACTGTTCATAAACTCGATAAATTGTCTGCGGTTACGTCCGACAAAACGGGGATTGTATTGTTTTTCTTCGGCAATGGTGGAGACAGTTAAACCGCGATAGTCGTGGCCGGGATAAACTAGGGTACTATCGGGGAGAGTGAAAAGTTTTTGCGTGACCGAATCAAAGAGGGTACCAGCATCGCCGCTTTGGAAGTCGGTACGACCACAACCTCGGATAAATAGGGCATCTCCCGTCAAAATATGACTGTTATTGACTAAATAGGCTAGATGACTATCGGTGTGACCAGGAGTAGCGATCCCTTTGATGGTGATATTTCCTAGTAACAATCCCTCTCCATCTGCCAGATGGCGATCAGCACAGGCTACTTGAGCATTTTCGGGAACTATACCCAGACAGCCTGTGATTTGCCTTAATTTTCCAGTTCCTGTGACGTGATCGGCGTGAATATGGGTTTCTAAACAGTATTTTAGCGTTAATCCTAGCTCCTGTAATTGCCGATCATCCCTTTCCACCTGTTCCCGCACTGGATCCACCAATACCGCTTCCTTGCTGACGGGATCGGCAATCAAATAAGTATAAGTGCTGGTTTCGGGATCAAACATCTGACGGAATAGCATTATCTCTGACTCCCTTTATATAACTTTATAACTATACTACCATATAATTATGAATTTGTAGAAAACCTCTAGCAGGATTAATTTTTTGGCTGTATCTCACTGTCGAGTCAAGAGGCAAAAATACAAATAAAGCGAGAACTGTCGCTCTTGCAGTTCCCGCTCTATTATTGTTGGAGTATCTAACCCCCAAATAAATATTGAGTTAAATTAGTACAAATCTTCTTCTTTGTGGGTGACGATCACACAGTCAGAAGTAGGATAGGCGACACAGGTGAGGACATAACCCGCTTCAATTTGATCATCATCTAAGAAGGATTGATCAGACTGATCAACGCTACCAGATTCGATTTGACCAGCGCAACTAGAGCAAGCACCAGCACGGCAAGAAAAGGGTAAATCTAATCCTTCTGCTTCTGCTGCCTCGAGAATATATTCATTATCGGGAACATCAATTGTCTGGTCGCCACCAGGTGTTTTCAGGGTGACTTTATAAGTGGTTGTCTTTGTTTTTTTTGCCATAGGTTGTTCCTCAGTCTTAAAATCCCTTCTCTCGCCGTTTAAACTGAACGGGTCGAATGAGTTTTCCTTTTGATACTACAGGAAAATTTACCCGGCTCAACTTAGCATTAGTAATGACAGCCTTAAATAAACTTAAAATAATATTTACTTATCTCTTAGGTAAATAACCCCCGATAGTTGTGGATCAATCGTTAAATAATCTCATCAATCTTTAGGTAATAAGTAGTCATGCAAAATAAATTTCCTAGTGAAGATAGGCAAGGAGCAAAAGCTTGATCGAAATGTGTAATTAGGGTCTGCTGAAAAAGTTTTTCCTGGGGGTAGGAGTCAGTAGCCGGTCGTCAGGAGCCGGTCGTTTCAGGCTTTGTTGCCCTTGTTTTTTGTACCAAGCGATGTACTATAAGAAGGATAATGCAAGGTTTTTGAAAGTCCCAATCCTATTTTCGCAGCATGAACATCGGACTTTAACAGGTCAAAAGCCTTATTTTAAAAGGGTTTTACCATTATTCAGCAAGCCCTACTTAAGTAGTTTTTTAGCTATCAGCTAGAAAAGGTAAAAGTCAAGAGTTGGGAGTGAGCGAGATGCAGAATAAAAAAGCTTAATCCTGCAAAAAAGCGAGGGGATAACTCATATTCTCAGCAAATCCCAAGATACCTTGATCCCGATGCTCATAGAGTAAATTTCCTTGACTATCAAATAAAAAAGTCCCTCCCCGTTGGGTGAGATAACTACTATCGGGGATATATGTTGACCAATTGCCCAAAACTTGACTCATATTACGAAGTCTCAGGGTGGCTAATTCAAAAGGTCGCTGAAAACCTTGACCCCCAGCAAGATTGAATAGGGAACCCCGGAAAGGTGGTAAAGGCCGCGCTTGCATTGTTTCCTCCTCGGCAATTAATTGGGGGGCTTTGCGATCGCCAAGATAACCCCGCAGCACTTCGGCCAGAGTCCCCGGACTACCCACACCCGCACACATAAAAATTAGATTTAACCAAGCATTTTGCCCGGGAGAAAACCCAGGTAATTTTAGCGATAAACCGCGATAAAGTCCTAATAAATTATGTAATTCGGCTTTGGGGTCAACAAAAAGCCAATCTTGCCGAAATTTCGTATATTCAGCGAATTTTAACCCTGAATTGCGATCGCCGATACCGATGGCACGAATGGTTATCCCGGCATTTTGCCAAAGGGCTGCCTCTTTTTCTAACCACCAAGCGTATTCGAGACTATCAAAATCTCCCAATTGCGGCCAAACAAGAATTAAAAGACGTTTATAATCGGCACAATCGCTTAAAATTGGCACTATTTGCCCATCGCTGACCCTTTGGCGTTGAATTGTTGAAAATATTTCATAGCTGCTGCTCATCTGTAAATTTCTCCTAATAAAACCGCTGCTTTTGCCCCCGTGACTTGCGGTAAATTACCGGGGAAATTGTGCCAGCGCCAATAGGCCAAGAGGGCAAAAGCGATCGCTTCTTTAAAATCGCTATTTAATCCTACCTCATCAGTGGTCAAAAGCTTGACATTTGACCCCAAATGTGCTAGGAGTCGTTGGCGCAGGTAGGCATTACGAGCGCCACCACCGCAGAGCAGCACTTCCGCGGGCATTTCTGGCAAAAAGGTTTGATAGCTGTGGGCGATCGAAATGGCGGTTAAATCGGTTAAACTAGCCAACCAGTCGGCATCACTGAGGCAATAAGCTTGGGCATCCTCGCGCAATTGGGCTAGATAGGCGGGGCTAAATAACTCTCTGCCAGTGGATTTAGGGGGATATTGTTGAAAATAAGGCTCCTGTAGCCATTTATGAACTAATTCGGAGCAGGGTTGACCCTGAGCCGACCATTGACCGTTATAGTCGTAGGTTTGTTGGCCTTGGCTCAAAAATTGTACGGCCAAATCGATGAGGACATTGCCGGGGCCGGTATCCCAACCGAAAATTTTTTGCTGCCAATTTTCCCTTTGTCGGGGGGGTAGATAGGTTAAATTGCCAATACCGCCGATATTTTGGACGCAGCGGGTTTTAGTGGGGTGAGAAAGCAGATAAGCGTCAATTTTCGGCACTAGGGGCGCACCGTGACCAGCTTGGGCGATATCGGCAGCGCGAAAATTACTAATGGTGGGAATACGGGTAATTTTTGCGATCGCTGCTCCCCGTCCTAATTGTACCGTGTAACCGAGGCGATCGTTTGCGGGGGGTCGATGAAAAACGGTTTGACCGTGACTGCCGATTAATTGGGCTTTTGGGGCTTCTTTTTGGATATTTAAAGCGGCACGGGCGAATTCTGCGGCGATATCATCATCTAAGCTGGCTAAAGCTTCAAGGTCGAGCTTTTCTCCCCCACAGACTTGTAAAATTGTCTCGCGTAATCGGGGGGAATAGGGATAGGTTTCTCCAGCTAATAACTGCACCTGTGGAGATTCCACTGTACCGCTAATCTCCACTAAAGCGGTATCGATACCATCCACCGATGTGCCACTCATTAAACCGATAACTAACAAGTTTTTTCCCTCAACTGTCGATTGTTGATTATTTTATCTTGAATGTCGGGGTGAAGACCGTTCGGACCTCGGCGTGAGCTTTTGTCGAACGCTGAGATCACGGCCGAAGCCCTCGCTTGAGCGCGACGGGATGAAACCCCGACCAGTATAAAACAGCACTTCGACAAGCTCAGTGACACGAAGCACGACATTTCGACACATTTCGACAGGCTCAATGTAAAGGCTCAATGTAAAGGCTCAATGTAAAAGCTCAATGTCAACTAAAATCTTGACAATCCGATGCTCTACAGGTTAACTTAAAATAAGTTGTTTGAGGTCGATAAACAATGATTGTCTTAGAAATGAAAGCCGTGGTTAAACCAAGTCAGTGTTCTGCCATTGATGAAGCTATTCGTACAGT
>NZ_JAPZQJ010000266.1:0-9975 GCF_027530405.1 Microcystis sp. LE19-41.2A
GCGAAGCATTCGGATAGAAAATCTACGGTTTCACCGATAGGTTATTACCCGAATGCTTCGCCCCTACAGGACGCAATCGCCGCTCAAGATGCCAGGTTTTGAAGCACGATTATCTCAAAATCTTGCACCTGTTTCGCAAGAAAAGCCACAAAACTCTTACCTTGCCTACATTTCACATTTATTCAGCAAGCCCTAATTAATTAGGAGTTTAGCAAAATGTCTAACGAAACGGTCACTTATTCCCTTGAGGCTGTCTTGACAAGGATTGAGGGGAAAATCGACTTTTTACAAAGAGATGTCAACGAGCGTTTAAACAAGCTAGAGATAGGACAATCAGAATTAAGAGGGGACATTAAAGCTTTAGATGAGCGACTAACCGCAGAAATTAAAGGGTTAACTGCAAGGGTCGCTGATCAAGAATTTACCAATCGGGGGATTCTGATAGCTTTGGTTGTTGCCATTTTAGGAGGAGCGGCCAAAATTTTTGGTTTTCTCCCCAATCCTTGACAGCGATCGCATAATGTTTGAAGAAATTAACGCCCAATTGAAACGGCTAAAAAATTAAACTACTTGATCGAATGTCTTTTCTGTCAATCTTCTTGGGGATATTTTTCCCAAAGATCTGTGATTTGGCGAAGACTTTGGAAGTTGCCATTACCGAGGATCAAATGATCTAGGAGAGGAATGGCTAGATAGGTGGCCCCCTGTAATAATTGTTCTGTGAGTAAAATATCGTCTTGACTAGGCACAAGTGACCCGGTGGGGTGATTATGGGCGATAATTAACTTAGTAGCTGATTGTTTCACTACTTCTCGAAAGATTTCTCGCGGATGTACCAGTGTTTCTGTGGCTGTGCCGATAGTAATCACTTTGAGTGCGATTAACTGATTTTTGACATCGAGTAAAATAACGGCGAAACGTTCCTGAGACTGATACATTAGTTCGTGTCCAAGAATAGCGGCAGCGGTATCGGGACTATCGATGACCATTTTTTCCGTCGGTCGTCGTTGAAAAGCTCGTTTTCCCAATTCGATCGCCGCTAGAATAGTAGTGGCCTTAGCCGGTCCAATGCCATGAATAGCGGTTAATTCATGGGGGTGAATATCCCTCAAAACGTCCAAGGGATCCCGGCGATATTTACTCAATTCGTTGAGAATATGCTGTCCTAAACCCACTGCCGAGAGTTTGCCTTTACCTTGACCTGTAGCCAGTAAAATCGCTAATAATTCGGCGTTACTGAGGTTTTTCGCCCCGACACTGATTAAACGTTCCCTTGGTCTTTCACTGACGGGAATATCGGCAATTCTTAAGCTGTAGGTCATGGAAGTGGCAAGCTACCGCGATAAAATTCCATCATACAATTTTAGTCAGTGCCTAGAGGGATTTGGCCCGTAAATCAAGGGGAAAAACTCTCCTTACCGATAGCGAATTCCCGCATCTTCGAGGCGCTGTAAAGCTTCCCCTAATCGCGGGATATCGGCGATTAAACTGACGCGCACATAACCTTCCCCTCCCTCTCCAAAAGCATTGCCCGGAGTGACAACGACACCAGTTTTTTGGAGGACGCTGAGGGCGAAATCCGTGGAAGTCATACCGACGCTACAGGGGACCCAGAGATACATTGTCGCCTTAGAGGGGGGAATATCCCAACCTAATTGCGCCAAACCTTTGATGAAAAAATCTCGTCGCTGCCGGTATCTTTCCTGTACTTGTTTGACGTATTCATCCGGCAGTTGTAGGGCGGTTTCGGCCGCCTTTTGGATGACGGAAAAGATACCATAATCGAGATTGGTTTTCAGGGTGCGTAACCCTTGAATAATATCGGAATTGCCCACGACAAAACCGACGCGCCACCCGGCCATATTATAGGTTTTCGAGAGGGTATGAAATTCCACACTAATCTCTTTTGCCCCCGGAATTTCTAATAAACTGGTGGGCTGATAACCATCAAAACTTAATTCAGCATAACAGAGATCGTGGACGAGCATAATCTCATAGTGCTGGGCCCAAGCAACGATTTTTTCAAAAAATTCTCGGGGGGCAACGGCGGCCGTGGGGTTACTGGGATAGTTAAAATAGAGGATTTTCGCCTGTTTAGCCACATCTTCGGGGATAGAATCGATATCTATCAGCCAATCCTGTTCTGCTTTTAAAATGATCGGGTATAGCGTCGCCCCAGCAATCAAGGGACCGCGAAAATGGGCGGGATAGGCGGGACTGGGAACTAAGACCACATCGCCGGGGTTAACATAAGCCAAAGCCAGGTGGGATAGGCCCTCTTTGGAACCTAGCAGCGGTAAAGCTTCGTTATCGGGATTGAGTTCCACACCATAACAGCGATCATACCATTTAGCGATCGCCTCTCGGAAACTGGCGGTTCCTTCAAAGGGTGGATAACCGTGAAATTGGGGCGTTTCAAAAGCTTGAATGGCCGCTTCGATAACTGGACGCGGGGCAGCACCGTCCGGGTTGCCCATACCTAAATCGATTAAATCTAGTCCTTCTTTGCGGGCTAAGGCTTTTAATTCATCCAAGCGGGCGAAAACGTAGGGGGGTAAGGCACTTAATCGCTTGGCGCGGCTATTCGTCCAATCTACACTCATTACTTCTTGGCTTACTGATCGAGGTAATCTAACATTATGACACGAGTGTATGGCTAATTTAAGTAGGTAGGCGTTAAAAATTATCAGATGCCCCCCTTATTAAGGGGGGATTAAAGGGGGATCGGCACCCCCCTTATTAAGGGGGGACTAAGGGGGGATCGGCACCCCCCTTATCAAGGGGGGCAGGGGGGATCGAACCTAAAATCCATTTTTAATTTAATTATAACCAGCTACTTAGCAGTCAGTTATTAAGCTGACTTCTTTGTGCCTCAATATTGCTAGAATTGCCTGACATCGGAGATGGAGAGCCAAACTAAGGTAATCTGATTAATAGAGGCTGAAAATTACTGATAGCCCCAGCATTACCCCCATTCTTCGCCATTATCGGCCGGTAAGTCCTGACTCCTCACTCCTCAATTCTTTTGTAAAATATGACTGCGATCGCTGTTCAGATAACTTCTATTTTACCCCCCGACACGACAGTTATTACCTGGCAACAAGTGCCAAAAGAGGAACAAGAAAGATTATCAAGGGCAATTAGGGGCAAAAGTCCTGAAATTATAGTTTATCCCGCTAATACAACCGCTTTATCCTCTCTGGTGCGTTTTACCAACGAAAATCGTCTGTCTTTACTGGCCTACGGTCAAGGCAGTAAATTAGATTGGGGTGGGTTAGTCGAGTCGCCCGATATTTTAGTCAGTACCCAAAATCTCAACCGGATTATTGACCATGCTAGGGGAGATTTAACTATAACCGTGCAAGCTGGGCTTAAACTAGCGGATTTACAGGCTTTTTTAGCTCCTAGCGGTCAATTTCTTCCTCTTGATCCCAGTTACGCCGATAATGCCACGATTGGCGGTATTATAGCCACAGCCGACGCGGGAACATGGCGGCAAAGATACGGTGGTGTCCGGGATCTGATCCTAGGATTCTCCTTTATCCGTCACGATGGCGAGATTGCTAAAGCTGGAGGGCGTGTGGTCAAGAATGTGGCGGGATACGACATGATGAAGCTATTTACGGGTTCCTACGGCACTTTAGGGATTATCGATCAAATTACCCTGCGACTGTATCCCGAAACTGCTAACTCAGAAACCCTGATCATCACTGGAAATAGCGAAAATATTAGTAAATTAAGTCAAGTTATTCGGCAATCGTCTTTAACTCCCACCGTGGCTGAATGTTTAAACCCAGGGATGACGCAAGCACTAGGATTAGGGGAAAAAGTCGCTTTACTGCTGCGTTTTCAAAGCATTCCCGAAAGTATTAGCGAACAATCGCAACAGGTGAGTTATTTAGGACAACAGTTAGACTGTCAGACCAATTATTATCGGGATGAGGCAGAAGTTTCTCTAGGGCAAAGATACCGAAAAACAATCGATAATTATGACCAAGAGGGCAATTTTTTCGGCAAAATAGGATTATTACCTAGCAATTTAGCTCTAGTTATCGACCAAATTAACGGACTAGCCTCGATTAATATTAGTAGTGGGGTGGGTAAAGTTATCTTAAGATCGGAGGAAAATCTTGACAAAATTCGCTCTTTATGCAGTGCCAATCAGGGTTATTTAACGGTGTTAACTGCGCCGCCATCGCTAAAAGAAAAAATTGAACCTTGGGGCTATACAGGTAACGCGATTACCATGATGAAAACCCTAAAAACTAAATTCGATCCTCACGGTATTTTTAGTCCTGAACGCTTTCTTAACAAAATCTAATTTAAAATCATGCAAACCTCCGAACATTCCGTTAACTTTCAAGAATTAATCGACCAAAAAAATCAAGGATTTGACCCCAAGAATCCCCCTGCCCAAGAATTAATCGATAGTTGTGTTCACTGTGGTTTTTGTCTATCTACCTGTCCCAGTTATCGAGTGATTGGCAAAGAAATGGACTCCCCCCGGGGCAGAATTTATCTGATGAATGCCATTAACAAAGGGGAAGCAGTTTTAGACGAAACCACTAGCCAACATTTTGATACTTGTTTAGGCTGTTTAGCCTGTGTTAGTACCTGTCCATCGGGAGTACAATACGATCAATTAATCGCCGCAGTTCGTCCGCAGGTGGAACGCAATCAACCCCGCAGTTTTAAAGATAAAATTATTCGTTTTCTGATTTTTAATCTCTTTCCCTATCCCGTCCGTCTCAAATTATTTTTACCTTTCCTCTGGTTATATCAAACCCTGGGATTACAAACCCTAGTCAGGAAATCGGGTATCTTAAAAATGCTCTTTCCCCGTCTAGCGGCGATGGAATCAATTTTACCCAAAATTACCCTGTCCTCTTTGTTTAAAAACTATGCCGATGTTATTCCCTCCCAAACTGAAAAACGCTATCGAGTGGGAGTAGTTTTAGGTTGTGTGCAGCGCCTCTTTTTCTCGCCGGTAAATGAAGCAACAGTGCGGGTTTTAACTGCCAATGGTTGCGAAGTGGTTATCCCAAAAACCCAGGGTTGTTGTGCCGCTTTACCCGCACATCAAGGACAGGAAAAACAAGCACAAAGTTTAGCCAGACAAATGATCGATAGTTTTGCAGAAACCGAGGTTGATTATATTATTATTAATGCGGCGGGTTGTGGTCATACTCTCAAGGAATATCATCATATTTTAGCCGATGATCCTGAATACAAAGATAAGGCTAAGGAGTTTGTGGCTAAAGTACGCGATGCCCAAGAATTTTTAGCCGCAGTGGGGTTAACTGCTGATTTATCCCCGATTACCGAGACAGAATTAACCCTAGTTTATCAAGATGCCTGTCATCTTTTACACGGACAAAAAATCTCCGTGCAACCACGGCAATTATTGCAAAAAATCCCCAATATTAACTTAAAAGAACCTATCGATGCGGCCTTGTGTTGTGGCAGTGCCGGAGTTTATAATATGCTACAGCCAGATACTGCCGATGAATTAGGTCAGCAGAAAGTACGCAATTTATTAAATACTGGGGCTGCGGTGATTGCTTCTCCTAATCCGGGTTGTTCCCTACAAATTAAAAAACATCTACAATTACAGGGAAAAGATACACCCGTTATTCATCCCATCGAATTATTAGATTATGCGATTCGCGGGCTGAAAATTTCCTAGTTCATCCCCGTTTAAAACAGAAAACGGGTTTCTTCAAGAAACCCGTTTTCTATTAGATATAGGTAGCCCAAGATTTTGCCCAGGCGAGAATTTCATCAACTCGATCGAGGGTTGAAGATTCACAGTAGAGACGCAAAACCGGTTCGGTGCCACTAAAGCGAATTAACAACCAACTGCCATCTTCTAAACGGAATTTATAACCGTCCATAGTATTACAATCAGTCACTTGTTTACCGGCAATTTCCCTTAAGGGTTCCTTATCCAAAGCAGTAATTAACTGATTGCGAGCTTCCATATTAGCTAAGGGTAAATCAATGCGATCATACTCAGAATGAAAACCAGTTTTATCCTGTAATTGCGCGTAAAGATCGCTTAAATCTTGGCCCGATTCTACCACCGCTTCCAAAACGTATAAAGCTGATAATAAAGCATCCCGTTCGGGAATGTGAGTACCATAACCGACACCTCCCGACTCTTCCCCACCAATTAACACAGGAGTGGTCAACATTCGATCGGCGATATACTTATAACCGATCGGGGTTTCAAAGACCGATAAACCGTATAAACTGGCTAATTTGGGGATTAAATCGGAACCGCTCACCGTTTTGACAATTTCCCCTCTCATTCCCTTTTTGCCGGCTAAATGCTCGATTAAAATCGGGATGAGATTTTGGGTGCTTAAAAAATTCCCCCGACCATCGATCGCCGCTACTCGATCGCTATCCCCATCGAAGACCAAACCTACTCGCAAAGGGGCTAAATTTGCGCTGTGAGCCAGTTTATCGATGATTTCCCTCAAATTTCTCGGTAAAGGTTCCGGAGAGCCGCCACCGAACAAAGGATCGCGATTGCCGCGTAATTCCGTGATCCCCACCCCCAAAAGACGCTCTAAACCGGTAGCCGCCGCACCGTGCATGACATCGGAATAAACTTTTAGTTGTCCCGATTCGATCGCGTTGGCAATAGCGGCAATATTAACTTTTTGGCGTAAACCCTGACAATAACCTGACCACGGTTCAAAAGTGCTTAATTTACCTGGAGCTGCGTTAAATTGCGGCGGATTAGACAATAAAGCTTCAATTTGTTGGGTAATTTCCGGCGAGACAGAACCACCAAAATAACCTTTAACCTTCAAACCGAGATATTTAGCCGGGTTATGACTGGCGGTTAACACGATCGCACCGAGAGCATTTTCTGATCGAGCTGCCCAACTAAAAGCGGGAGTCGGAGCGTAGGATTGGGAGAGAAGCACATCAAAACCGGCTTTTTGAAGCGATTCCGCCGCAGTTTGAGCAAAATCCTCCGCCATAAACCGCCGATCATAGCCGACGATCATCGTCCGCGAACCTGTGATCTGACCATAATTATCCGCTAAAACCTGAGCCGCCAAGGGAGCGAGCAGAGCGACTCGATCGAAAGTAAAATCGGCGGCGATAATCCCGCGCCAGCCATCGGTTCCAAATTTAATCGGGTTCACGGTGGTCATGATTTACGAACTACCCCTAAAATATCCATTTTCCCAATACTGTAACCCGCTCCGTAACCTCTGGAAACTCATTTTTCTCGATCATCGGTTTTTGCCGCCGAATCGAGCGCGCCGACTTCACTGGCTAATAATTTTTCCATTAACATTTGTAACTTCATCCGTTCTATATAGGGCCATCCCCCGGTTTCCTCGATATCCCGGAGTAATCCGTATAAGTCCTTACGGGTATTGGGTAAAGATGGCTCGAACATCTGCTCGCGAATTTGCCGATGTAAATTTTCTAAAGTTCGCAGCAACATTAACAAACCGTTACAATCTCCCTGCTGTTCTTGGGCGATCGCTGTCACCGTCGTTACAAGGGAATCTAGTTGGCTATCTAATTGGCTGTTATCTCCCGGCAATCGGCTATTCATGTTCCTATTTGAAAACAGTCACACCAATCATATCAGTCATCAGCTATCAGTTACTTAGAGCCTCCTGACTTGAAAGAGGGTGTGGGGTGTGGGGAAGTGGGGAAGTGGGGAAGTGGGGAAGTGGGGTGTAGGGTGTGGGGTGTGGGGTGTGGGGAAGTGGGGAAGTGGGGAAGTGGGGAAGTGGGGTGTAGGGTGTGGGGTGTGGGGTGTGGGGAAGGAAACCTCTTTCATCTGTGGTGGTGAAAATTTTTTCATCGGGACTGACTCCTAAGCTAAGACGTATTTAAACTGCTTATTCTTCGATTAGCCGAATCTCCTCCAATCTCTTTACTGTTGCCTCTTGCCGGCTGCCTCCCGTCTCCTGACTCCTATCTCCTGACTCCTATCTCCTGACTCCTATCCCCTGCCTGCCGTCCCCTGTCTCCCATCTTCTCAATGGTCACTGATCTTTGATAAACTGAGTTTCGGTGAATTGGCGCAACCGATTCGATAATTCATCAGGCTATGGATCAAGGGTAGTAATTGTAAAGATTGACAAAGAGAGGTTGACATAGATGAGATTTCGTGCCTTGTTAGTTGCCTTTTTAGCCTTGTGCTTAGGGGTGTTGACAGCTTGTAGCGACGCGCCTAGTGCCGTCCTGAATAGAAACGAGCTAACCTATGATGAAATTTTAAACACTGGATTAGCTAACAAATGTCCGCAGATTTCCGAGTTTACCCGGGGTACTCTCCCCTTAGAAAGCGGCGAAAGTTATGTGGTGACAGATTTATGTTTGGAACCCCAAGAATATTTTGTCAAGGGTGAACCCATTAATAAGCGGGAAGCAGCCACCTTTATCCCGGGTAAACTCTTAACCAGAGATACCACCAGTTTAGAACAGATGACAGCGACCTTAACCGTAGGTGAAGACGGTGTTTTAACCCTCAAGGAAGAAGACGGTATCGATTTCCAACCCATTACCGTACAATTACCCGGAGGTGAAAGAGTTCCCCTCTTCTTTACCATTAAAGGTTTCACTGGCAAAACCGAAGCCGGATTTAACTCGATTAACAGTTCCACGGATTTTGAAGGCGAATTTAAAGTTCCCTCCTATCGTGGCGCTGGTTTCTTAGATCCCAAAGGTCGGGGTGTGGTGACGGGTTATGATAATGCTGTCGCTTTACCCGCTAGTGCTGATAGTCAAGATTTCCAGCGTGCTAACGTCAAAGCGACGGAACTGGGTAAAGGTACTATGTCTTTACAGGTGACTAAAGTTGATGCTTCTACTGGCGAGTTTGCTGGTGTTTTTGAAAGTGAACAGCCTTCCGACACCGATTTAGGGGCAAAAGATGCTGAAGAAGTGAAAATTCGCGGCATTTTCTACGGTCGTCTCGAAGCTCGTGCCTAATTAATAAATTCAGAATTTCTGGAAATTAAGGCGAATTTCTCCCTAGAGAAGTTCGCTTTTTTTCGGCTCTCTTGGGGTTAAAATAAAGATTGACCTCGCCATGGAGGAAGAGTTGCTCATGCCCAAGAAGACGAACAAGAAAACGGAAGCCAAAAGTTACAACCATGGCGAGGAACATCCCCAGCGCCCCGATATTGGCACGGAACCCCACTTCAAGAAGAAAAAACCCCCTGTCACCTATTGTTATGATTCCTCCTTGTCCCCGGAGTTAAACTGGGATGAAAACCCCGCACGAGAAGAAGCTGAGGCCTTAATTGAGCAAATTCTCGCAGCCGAAGATTTAGAAACCGCCAAAATAGCAGCGCGTAAACTCAAGGCAATCGGTGAACCGTTTTTAAATTGGACAGGAAAGGCCGAAAGATTATCTTTTGAAGTGCCGACTTTACCCCTGTTTGTCCATATCACGAGGCTAGACTAGCTAAACTAACAGTTAGATTTGCCAGTTTTGAAATACAAGTACCTAAGCATCACTCGAAAGCGAAGCCTAGTCAATCTGTCAAATTACAGGTAATTTTAGCTGAAGAAGAAAATCCTCATACCGGGGTTAATCCTATCAGTTGGCTCCTCTTAACTAGCCTAGACATTAGTAGCTTTGAATCGGCGATAACCTGTGTGCGCTGGTACAGTTATCGCTGGTTGATAGAACGCTATCATTTTGTTTTAAAAAGTGGTTGTGGATTAGAAAAACGGCAATTAGAAACGGGTCGGAGAATTGAGATGGCCTTAGCTACCTATTCAATTTTAGCTTGGAGATTACTCTGGTTAACTTATCAAGCACGCTTACACGGAGAGGAGAGTTGTGAAAGTTTTTTGGAAGAACATGAATGGCAATCTTTGTGTGCCACTATTCATAAAAAGAGTCCGCCCCCTGAAAAGCCGCCCTCCTTGGCCAGAAGCGGTCAGAATGATTGCTTCTCTTGGGGGGTTTTTAGGTAGAAAAGG
>NZ_JAPZQJ010000413.1:0-1255 GCF_027530405.1 Microcystis sp. LE19-41.2A
TAAAGGCATGGTTCTTTCCTCCTCAAATTGTTTGATTTTACTCTCTAAACTTGACTGCAATTCAGGGGATAAAGTCATCATATTGTCGATGATTTCAAACAGTTTAATTATCTGTTCTCTCTCGAACTCCTTTTCATATAATCCCCTGATTAACCTCCACTTCCACTGTTCCCGTTCTGGCAGCTTCCCAGTAGTCGCTTTCGTTTTTAGGTGTGCCATCACTATTATAGCAAAAGGATTGCTACTTGCTTCTAGTTCTGACCATCTTTCCTCATAGTCCAGTAATTTGACTGTTGGGAATTTGAGGCTGACTTCACAGCCGGCGATAGTATAATTATAGGAATCTGGTCGCCAATTTACTCGTTCATCTCCTAATATAGCGAGACTGATAACCGGTTTCTGATACAAATCGAAGGCACGATAGTTATAAATATACATCCTCTGAGGGAAATTTTCTTCGTATTGACTTTGAATTTCAATATGAATCAAAATCCACACTTCTTGTCCCTCAAGTAGCCAAGCCTTATAAAGTTTGTCAGCGAAACGTTTTTTTGTCTTTGCTGAAGCGGTAATCCGTTTGAGTTCTTTTTCCAGAGATTCGGGAATTTTTGTCCAATCAATTAGTTGGTGAACTTCAGGAAAGAAGAAGTATAAAAACGCTTCAAAATACTCGCTTAATGCTTCTTTCCAGGGTTCATCATAATTGGCTGTTGTTTGGTTCATTGGAGAAGAAAATTACTGAGACTATTGTTCTAAAAGTTGATGCAACTCATCAAAAGAATTAACGGTTAATGCCGATTTCAGTAACTCGTCTAAAATCGATAATACAGCAATTTTATCCACAGCTTGCTCAATTTCTATTGGAATGTCACCCAATCGCGTTTTTAGCACCATTTTAACATAGTTACGAGCATTTTCTAACGCCCCAATTTCCTTACCAATTTCCTTGCCCATTTCCTTGCCAATTTCCTTACCAATTTCCTTACCGCGTTCCATTCCTCGTAACTCCCCAATTTCCTTGCCAATTTTCCTTCCTCGTAACTCCATATTACTTACTAAAGGCATGGTTCTTTCCTCCTCAAATTGTTTGATTTTACTTTCTAAACTTGACTGTAATTCAGGGGATAAAGTCATCATATTGTCGATGATTTCAAACAGTTTAATTATCTGTTCCCTCTCGAACTCCTTTTCATACAATCCCCTGATTAACTTCCACTTCCACTGTTCCCGTTGTGGCAGCTTCCCAGTAGTTGCT
>NZ_JAPZQJ010000301.1:0-5461 GCF_027530405.1 Microcystis sp. LE19-41.2A
TGTCAGTCTGTAGAGCGACCATAAGACCAGAACAGAGTAAATCTGGGGCGGCAGGTGCGGAACCCCGCAAGGGAAAGAAGCAGAAACCTAAATCGTGAGGTTTGGGAATCACCGTCCGTTTACGGCGGCGAGGATGTCAAAATTTATGTTTGTTGAGGGCGTTTAAGCAGTAATTGGATAGCCAAAAGAATTAAACCAATGGTGACAAAAGCAAAAATAAAGGTTCCTAGAGAAGCTAAACCAAAAACTAAAGTGCGGACAGCACTGCCAATTCTCAAGGCGATCGGACTGTGAGCAACCATTGGTTTTGAGTAAAAAGAATGACCGATCGCTGCTGTGAGATAATAGAGAATTGTCCCCAATGCTGCCGAAATTGCCGCACCAACCAAACAGCGAGTAGGAGTAACTTTTTTGGTTTCTAATTCTGTGGTCATTCCTTTTTAGTCCTCAAATATTGCCCAGGTTAAATTTTAATTCTTTTCCCCAGCATTTTACCCGACTAGGACCAAGGATCGAGGACGGAAGGAAAAGAAGTATCGACTTGCGAGGAGGCGATCAGGTCTTGATTCTGGTCTAGTTCCCGTTTTAACTGTTCCCAATCGCCGGGGTCGGTTAACTCCTCATAAACAGGGGCAGCGAAAACGATCGTTTCCTTGTCCGATGACCAGTTTTGGGAAGAAAGGACTAGATTAGTCAAATCAGGTAACTCCTGGTCGAGAATAGTTGTATTTGCGCTCTTAGGAAAATTTTTGAGCGAATTTAGGTTAATTTCTTGCTTTAATGACTGTAATTCACCATTGAGAGCTTTTAATAACTGCTCGATCGCCTCGATTCTCCCGAAAACATCCGAGGGAATCTCAGGATTATTGGCAGCAGAGAGGGGGGGCAAAGTGAATTGATCAGCTATGACGCGCTCGATTTCCTCTAGGGTAGTATAACCTTGACAGACTAATTCTAAACCGTAGGTGAGGAGAGACTTAAATCCTGCCTGTGTTGCCGCTTTTTTGAGCATATCGGCGGGTTTCTTCGCAGCGATGAAAGTTTTGAGGTGAGGGGTAATCGTGATCACTTCAAAGACCCCGATCTGGGACTGATAACCGATGCCGTGACAATGACGGCATAATCTGCCTTTTTCCCGCGCTTGGATGATTTCTTCGGCAGTGAGGGAATTAGCTTTATAAAAGCTGTATTGAGCAGCTTGGGCGGGAGAAAGACCAAATTTAGCTAATTCTTCCCTTTTTGGTTGATGTTTCAGCCGACAAACCGGACAAACCCGTCGCACCAGTCTTTGATTGATCACTCCAATGAGGGTATCAGCCACTAAGGCCGGCTCCGCTAATTGATTGAGGCGAGCGATCGCAGCAAAGGCATCATTGAGGGGTAAACTAGAAATAACTAAATGTCCAGTCAAAGCCGCTTCTAGAGCATGGGTAAGGGTGGAAGAATCCGCCAGGCGATCGATGCCGATGATGTCTAGGTCTTGATTCCGGAAAGAGGGCAAAATCGAGGCATAATCTTGGCCTTGACCATCAGCGATTTCCACTTGGGTAATACCATTAAGGCTGCGTTCGATCGAGGTTTCCAGGGTAGCGATATTAACCCCACCCCGGTTTCGATGGGCTAGTAGAGAATAGAAACTGGTGGAACAGCCGCCTCTGGCCGGTGCGGTGAGCAGAATTAACCCCGCCTGGCGATCAATCATGGTGCGTACCAGTTTACAGGTTTCTTGGCTAGCAATCAACTCATCGAGGGGCCAAAGTGGGGATCGAGAATCAAAAACCCGCAGCAGAATTTTTTCTCCCTGTTGACGAGGTAGGGTGTGGAGACGAAAATCTATTTTGCGACCGGAAAAAGTTATGGTCATTTTTCCCTGTTGGGGGCGCGATTTTTCGCTGAAATCGAGGTTAGCCAGAATTTTTAACCGTGAGATAATCCCTGGGGTCGCTTCTGGAGAAATCGGTTCCCAGGCAGAACGCAGGAGACCATCTTGGCGAAAACGGACAGTTAATTGATTTTCTTGGGGTTCTAGGTGAATTTCCGTCGCTTTACTTTCGATGGCTTGAACCAGGATATTATTAACGACACTGACGATCGTCCCTTGATTCGCCTCTTGAATCAGCCCGAGATCCTCGTCGGCTAATTTGCAGTTGAGATGGGGGAGAGATTGGCCATCTTCAAAAAGGCCGGTTATGTCAACTATGGTCTCTAGCTCTTGTTCTTGGGGAAGAAAACGGCAAGATAGGGCTTTTTCTTGGCGATAACGATAGATTTCGACCAATTTCTGGTAATCTGCCCGATCGATGACACGACGTTCAAACTGCAATTCTTGATCCCGGAGGATACGACGTAAATCATCGAGAATTTCCTGATTAGCGGGATCCACCATGGCTAGGTGAAGGACATTGGCAGCGGATTGCTGTTTTTGTAGGGGCAGGATCTTATAACGACGGCAAATTTCAAAGGGAAGGACTGTGCGAAACAGATTCTCGATTTCTCTCCAGTCGATCGTCTCACTTTCAGGGTCAAGATATTCTACCCCATACTTGGCTTTTAATTTTGACAGTTGTTCGAGTCGGTAGTATGCCAGTGCCTCTTTGGGTAAAGGACGGCCGGTGATCAGGGGTAAAATTGCCCGTAGAGGCAGATGACTTTTCTGCTTCTCGATCATTGCCTTTTGTAGTTGCGGGATAGTGACATAACCCGATTGCACTAACTTTTGGGCAAAGGAAGGCAGCTTGGTCTGAAGTTTCTCGTTTGCTGATGACATGGAATAGAGCCAGTAAAGACTGTACAACCCACTACATCCCTTAGTATTCCCATTTTTTCACCGCAGCTAACAGGTAAAAGAAAATTTATCCCACTTTCCGCACTTCTTAACATTCAATTGATAATTTTTACTGATATTTTGCTTAAAACCCATTGCTAGTAGGGACTATAGCTACAATGATTGATTTTTCTCAAGGTGAAGAATTGTAATTTTTTTCTCAGAAAAAATCAATTATTGAAAATGTTCTCAATAGTAGTTTCTATGAAGCTTTTTCGTCAAAACATCTTGGGGAATGTAAAAATATATAAAAGTATATGAAGATGTGCGGAATGTCGGATTTATCGTCGCCTACTTATAGCGTTTCTCATCAAGACGAAGTGTAAACTGATTTGGTATCGACTGCTGACGACCGACTCCCCAAAAGGAAAACTTCCTACCTCATCATTTAGGATAACTGCTATAAAAAGAGCAGAAGAGGTCATGGTTTCTAGGTTATGCTTGTTAAAGGTATCTTTACTTATCCTACACTTGTAACACCAATCTGTTTAGTATTTGGGAGAAAAAAATTACGCGGACAGGGTAGATGGGGAAGTGGACAGAAAGATTCGAGAATTTATACTAAAATCTAAGATAGCCGGTATAACATCGTCTCAGGGATCAAAACGGAAGCTTAGAATAGATAAAATATGTGGACTTTTATTGATTTATTTGCTGGTATAGGAGGATTTAGAATCGCCTTAGAGAATCTCGGTTGTCAATGCGTTTTTTCCTCGGAAATCGATCCTCACTCCCAAAAGGTTTACTTAGCTAACTATGGTCATTTACCCGATAATCAAGATATCAGAAAATTAGAGGCAAAAACTGTCCCTGATCATGATATACTGTGCGGCGGTTTTCCCTGTCAAGCGTTTAGTATCGCTGGCAGAAAACACGGTTTTGAAGATGCACGCGGAACCTTATTTTTTGAAGTTGCCCGGATCTTACACGAAAAGAAACCGAAAGCTTTTATCTTAGAAAATGTCCAGGGTTTAGTCCATCATGATCGAGGTAAAACTTTAAAAACTATTTTAGATATATTAGAAAAGGATTTGCATTATTTTGTCCCTAGTCCCCAGATTTTAAATGCCAGATATTTTGGGGTTCCTCAAAACCGTCCCCGAATTTTTATCGTCGGTTTTCGAGAGGATTTAAATATTTACCATTTTTCCTATCCTCAACCAACCCATCAAGAAACTTGTCTCAAAGATATCCTAGAAGAAAAGGAAGTCAGCGTTAAATATTATCTCTCTAATCAGTATTTAGAAACTTTGTTTAAACACAAGGATAGACACCAAAATAAAGGTAATGGGTTCGGTTATGAGATTATTTCTCCCGATGGTATCGCTAATGCTATTGTGGTGGGAGGTATGGGAAAAGAAAGAAATTTAGTTATCAATAAAAGACTGACTAATTTTACTCCCGTTACTCGCATTAAAGGAGAGGTAAATAAGTTATTCGTCCGCAGAATGACTCCCAGAGAATGGGCAAGATTACAGGGATTTCCCGATAGTTTTCAGATTGTTGTCAGCGATGTCCAAGCTTATAAACAGTTCGGTAATTCTGTGGCCATTCCGGTGGTAAAAGCGGTGGCAAAAGAGGTGATTAAAACTTTAGATTTATCCAGAGATTCTCAAGAAAATATCAGGATTAAAGACCTAGAGGGGAGACAATTAGAACTATTGTCAATCTGAGGAAAAATAGCAATTGTTTCTAGGTGTTTGGGTAGATGACAGCGTTTCTTACCAAGATGAAGTATAACCTAATTTGGTATAGACGACCGACTCCCCAAAACCAAAACTTCCTATCTCACCGTTAAGATAACTGCCAGAAGTGTTGAACGTCGTAAAAAGTCACACAAAAACGCCTATTATAGATAGGATGTAGAAGTAAAGATAAACCTCAAGGAGATCATAAAATATGCTAATAAATTTTCCAAAACTCATGAAAGATATTTTGAAACCACTGCCTAAAAATGACTACTGGGACTTAAACAAATTTTAAGCCCAAATGTAGCCCAAAGCCGCTTTGTGAGAGGTAAAGACATCAATATTCTGCGTTAGCCAAGTGAAAAAACGAAAAGACATCGCTGTACGAAAAGCCTCCAACGCATCGGTAAACGTCTCCAGAGGTTTATTCGCCCATCGTCTTTGTAGCCCCCCAGTTAAGTGATGCCAGAGAATAAAAGTGTAGGCACAAAACACCAGGATAAAATGGCGAAGAAGGCTTTCTTTCTCGCGAACCTGATATTCTCTTAGCCCCAACCATCCTTTCGCCTCTCGATAGAAAACTTCTACCCAATTTCTTGGCGAGTAAGTTTCTACTAGCCACTGCGGGGTTACTTTTTCCGCCTGGACATTCGTGATAAAATAATCGATGTCCGTAGCTTCTTCCCAAGAACTCGCGTTCATGCGGATGGGGTCGTTTCTGCCATGGGCGTATTTTGACGTGAAAGCCTACTATGACTTGGTTATAGCTAAAAAAGGGCTCTTCGGTTTGTGTTATGCAATGGACGGGGGTTATAAGGGATGGAACCCTTATATAGAAAGGCATTTAGCGATTTTTGTCAATTGTTTTTTATCTAGAGCGAACTAATCAATTAAGTCTTTTGCCAGATAAGGATTTAGTCGATTTATGCCCCCTATCGAACCATAACAA
>NZ_JAPZQJ010000042.1:0-10437 GCF_027530405.1 Microcystis sp. LE19-41.2A
GACTAAAATTTCGGCTTTTCCACTGCTGTCGTAATTCCGTCGCCTTAACCACATCATAATTTGTGCCAAAAGCAGTTTCTAAATTCGCCCAAAAACCATCAGATTGAGCGAAATTGAACAAAACATCGTCAACAACAGGAAGAATCGGCAAAAGAGGGGTAGTCATGACGTTAACTGCAAAGGTTTATTGATAACAGTTTTAGCCTAACAATGGCCAATCTTTCAAGACCCCTGTAACAGAAATTAACATTATACAGAAAACGGGTTTCTTGAAGAAACCCGTTTTCTTGGGCGACAAACCAGAATTATTCAGGTTTGATTAACTGATTTAAATAGCCTTGAAAATCTGAGATTGAGTCAAGAGTAATCGCTTGTCTTAAGAGATTTTTCAGAAGAGAAGTGTCTTGAATTTGGCTAATCTCATCAACCAGTTCCGAAGGCACATTCTCAAAGCGAATCTCAAGGGCATCAATGACAGATTCTCGAGCTTTTTGAATCATCCCCTTTTCCATTCCCATTCTTTCAACACTGGTAATATAAGGCATTCTTTTTTCCTCCTCGTACTGATTTAATTCCTGTTGAAACTCTTGTTCTAATTCAGTGGGTAAGCTCATCAGCCAATCGATAAACTTAAAGAGGTTGAGAATATCCTCTCGTTGATAACCCTGTTCGTACAACCGTTTAGTTAATGCTAATTTCGCTTCCTTGCGCTTTTTTCGGTTTTGCCGAGTTTCTAAAGCTTGGAGATGCGCCATCACGACTGTAGCAAAAGGATTGCGGCTGGCTGCTAAAGCTGACCACTGCTGCTTAAATTCTAGCAACTTGACGACCGGAAAGCGAAAACTCACTTGACAATCAAATAACTCACGTTCAAATTGATTGGGTCGCCAAGAAGCATTATCATCACCTAAAACTGCCAAACTCGCTACTGAACGCCTGTAACGATCATAAATGCGATAGTAATAGACAAACATCCGTTCAGCAAAGTCAATTTCTCGCTGACCCTGGATTTCTATGTGGATTAAAACCCAGGTCTCTTCTCCCGCCATACGATAAATTTTCACCAACTTATCGACGAGACGTTTGCCTAACTCAGCATCCCGCACCACTTGTTGAAGTTCTTTGTCGAGAAATTCAAAGCCTTGATTCCAATCAATACCCGCGTGAGCTTGAGGAAAAAAGAAGGAAACAAAGTCTTCAAAGTAGATTTCTAAGACATCTTTCCAAGGAGTATCAAAATCAGTATTTGGGTTATTCATTTCAGTTATCAGTTATCAGTTCTCTTGAACCACCGAAGCAATTTTTGTGATATACTGTACTTACAATCGCAGAAAACGGGTTTCTTAAAGAAACTCGTTTTCTCCAAAAGGCGATCGCTAACGTCAAAGCTAGGCAGTTAAAGTATTTAACCAATTGATTAAATCTTCAACCGCAGAGAAGTCGAATAAAGCTTCTCCTAATGCTTCGACATCATCAATACTTAACTCCATAATTTTAGTTTCTAATGCAGGATTAATCTCCCCTAACTTGCGTTTAAGTTGACGAAGAATCAATGTCTTTTCGCGTTCAATACCTTGTTCGATACCGCGTTCAATACCGCGTTCCATACCTTGTTCGATACCTTGTTCGATACCTTGTTCGATACCTTGACGCATCCAACTGGTGGTAATTTGCATAACTCCCTCCTGTACGGGTTAACTAAATGTGCTAATCTCTTCTTGAAATTGTATCTCTTCGACCGGATTTAGATTGAGATAAGTATCAATAAATCCAGAAATTAATTCCATTTTCGCCGCATCTAACCTTAAAGTGATTAACAAGCGCAGACATTCCGCCTTAACCTTAGCTCGCTCTTTGTCTGCAATAGGGTGATCCAGAAAACGGGTTTCTTGAAGAAACCCGTTTTCTATTCAATCTCCTGACTCCTGACTCCTAACTCCTAACTCCTAACTCCTAACTACTGATTACTGATAACTGATCACTGATAACTGAAAAGTTACGCTAATCTTTAGATAAATTGCGAGAAACATACCAAGTAAAACCGCCGCCGATAACTGCCATAACTGCTAAAGCTAATAATACCGGTCGGAGTCCGAATTGAGTTTCGGCGATACCCGCGACAGCTAAGGGTAAAGAGAGGGCAATATTAACGGCATTATTTTCTAAACCAAAGACTTTACCGCGCATTTCGGGGGGTGTATCTGCCTGTAGGGTAGTTTGCATGGGAACCCCGACTAAAGCGGCAAAAATCCCTAATAAAGCCGTCATAGCGAAGGCTAAAATTAAACTTTTTGTTGCTAGGGATAAACCGATTAAAGCTGCCGCCATACCCAGGGAACCCCAGAGACTTAATCGGGTGTGGGAGAATTTTTGACCCCAATAACCTAGGGTAATCGCACTAACTGCCATTCCCGCACCACAGGAGGCTAATAAAAAGCCAAATTGAGAGGCTTTTAACCCGGGTAGTTTTTCGGCCATACTGACGGCTAATACTGATAGAGCAGCAAAAATACAGAATAAGATGACTAATTGAATTAGAGCGTTACGAACTTTATGATTTTTGTTGAGGTAACGAATGCCGTCGCGGATATCTTCCCAAACATGGGGCTGTTCTGCGGTAGGAATAACATATTTTTCGCTAGTTCGCAGGATAATTAGAATTAAACCGGCAATTATATAAAAAGCACCGACAATCATCACTTTGCCAATATCAAATTGTCCGGCTCTCGTGCCGAAAATGCTATCAGCAAAAGCTAATACCGGTTCACCGATGGCAAAACCGATAATTAATACTGCCATGGTGGTTAAAGTGTTGAGGGAATTAGCGGGTAGAAGATGACGACGTTTTACCACTAATGGCAGGGTAGATTGTTCGGCGGGGGCAAAAAATTGGGTTAGGGTGGAGACAAGAAAAGTAATGACTAACAACAGGAAAAAACCGAAGGGTAAATTAAATTCTCCCTGTAACCGGTAATGCCAATTTCTTAAACCGTCAGGCAACCAACCGAGGGGAACCGCTAAAGTTTGCTCGCGCACTAACCATAATAATAGGGGTATGACGAGGACAAAAGCCCCGCGTAAAAGGTTAGAAATAACTAAAACTTGTTTTTTTAACCATCTATCAACATATACACCCGCCACCGAACCCACTAACACCGCCGGAATTGTATTAGCAATCATTATCGCCGATACCCAGCCGCTAATCGATTGATCGGCTTCTTGGTAATGGGTGGCAATTAGGGAGATCATCAGGACTAAATAGAATTTATCCGCTAATTGGGAAAAAATTCCCCCCGCCCAGAGAATGAGAAAGCGCGGGTTTTTTAGCACTGGGGCAAAACCCTGACTGGGATTGGATTTGGGCGCACGTTTAGGCAAGCGGTTCATGGTTTCTGCGTCGGATTGCCTCGGTGAGGAATCGGAAGAATTAAAAACAGGAGTGGAGGAGTCGCTAGAATTAGCGTCGCTAGTTTCTGAGTCAAACAGTTGCATTATGATGATTTTTGCTATCTGTTTAAAATTCTAAGGGAGATAAACCCTCAACTAATGCCGAGGAGCGAAAAGTTTTTCCCAGATGATATTGAGTATAGCGGCGCAGCAGGCGATCGAGGTTAATCCAAGCTAGTTCTGAGGTAAGGTTTTCTTCTGGGGGAAAATCTGTTTTTCCTAGGCATTGCAGTAATTGCAGTTCTTGCAACGTCAGTTTACTATCGATTTTGGGCGGGTTGATTGTTTCTGTGAGGGCAGCTAGATCTATTATGCCCCCTGCCTCGAAACTAAATCCTAGGCAATTGTCCCCAATTAAGGCTTTTCCCGTCAACAGGCAGTTATGGACTTGCGGCACTAAGCCGGCAATTATTAAGAAATGAAAAATTGCTTGACAAAGGTAGGGAAGTATGTATTGATTCTCGTCGAGGACTTCAATTCTGGCCAGATGGCTGCAGATTAATTCGTATAATTCCCTCTGGGGTTGTTCGCTCAGTGCGATCGCTAAAACCAGTTCGCAGAGGTATTGACTAACGGTGAGTTTGGCGAGATTTTGACTTAATTTGGGATAAGATTCGATAGTTTCAGCTTGAACGACCTTATCTAGGGATTTTCCAGCGACTATCAACAGATTATTGACCACAAATAGTTCACTTCTACCCCGCAGGGAAGATTTATACTTGCGCGCACCTGGAGCGATGGCTCTAATTAAACCATATTCGGCGGTCAAAATAGTTAAGAGGCGATCGGCTTCTCCGAAGGCCATTCCTTGTAGATTGATTCCAGTAGCTTGATAGGTACGAGACATCATTTAATAATTAACTAGGGTCTGCTGAAAAAGTTTTTCGTGGGGACAGGGTGTGGGGTGTGGGGTGTGGGGTGTAGGGTTTTACCGATTTTGAGGGGGTCAATTACCTAATTTTCAGGGAAAAAGTCCAGGGATTTTCCCCCCGATCACTCCCATATCTGGTACCTTTTGATTGACAAAAGGTCTAAAAGTCTTACCCAACAAGGTTTTTAGATTTTTTCGGCAACCCCTAGCTAATTGTCTCCCCAAGAAGACTTGAGCTAATCACCAAGCAAGGGGAAATCAGTCAGGACTATGGAGGTTAGCGGACTCGAACCGCTGACATCCTGCTTGCAAAGCAGGCGCTCTACCAACTGAGCTAAACCCCCGATCTGGTTTTTAGGACACTTTCGTTATCATAACCTATAGTGAAAAATATTACAAGTTAATTTTTCCCTTGCCTGCCATGTCTTATCTAGTCGCCACTTTTTACCAGTTTGTGGCTTTGTCAGATTATCGTCAAAAACAGCCAGAAATACAAAAATACTGCCAAGAAAGAGGAATTAAAGGAACTATTCTTCTGGCAGCCGAGGGGATTAATGCAACGATCGCCGGGAACAGTCAAGCGATCGCTGAGGTGATTAGTTGGTTAAAAACCGATACTCGTTTAGCTAATCTAGAGGTGAAAGAGTCTGTTTGCGATTATTTGCCCTTTCAACGCTTAAAAATTCGCTTAAAACAGGAAATTGTGACTTTTGGTCAACCCAAGGCTAATCCTCTCGAAAACACAGGAATTCATCTCAAAACTGAAGAGTGGAACCAATTGCTGAAAGAGCCGGACGTGGTAGTGATCGATACTCGTAATAATTATGAAGTGAAGATCGGTACTTTTGCGGGAGCGCTTAACCCAGAAATCCAGCATTTTCGCCAATTTCCTGAGTATATTCAGGAAAGTTTTGATCGTATTAACGATAAAAAAATAGCTCTTTTTTGTACGGGGGGAATTCGCTGTGAAAAGGCGGCAGCTTTTTTATTAAATCAAGGTTTTTCTCAAGTTTATCAGCTAGAGGGAGGTATTTTGAAATACTTAGAAGAAGTTAGTCCTGATCAGAGTCTTTGGCAAGGAGAATGTTTTGTTTTCGATCAAAGAGTGGCACTAACAGCTAATTTAGAGGTAGGACATTATGAAATGTGTCCCGCTTGCGGTCATCCCATCGATGAAAAAGATAAACAGTCCCCCAATTACCGAGCAGGAATATCTTGTCCCTATTGTAGTTAATTTTATCCTATCGTCCCGCTCTCATCTCCCTACTTTTCTAGCATCTGGTTACTTTTTCTTGCGGATTTGTGTACCAGAAATCATGTCATGAAGGGCGCGTTTTTTCTTTGTCCAGGCTGCCAGTAAAAAGCCCAAATATAAGGGAGCAGTGGAGAGATATTTTAGTAAGTAGCGGCGATTTGCTCTTGCAAAAGATATGCGTCGGCCTTGGCTATCGGTGACGGATAAATCAAAAAACATTTTACCAATAGTGGCTTTAAAAAGATATTCTAAGAAAACATAATATAACCATTTAATAACTATTCCTAAACCGAGAGCGGTCAGGATGGCAATATGTTCGTGAGTAAAGTTAACTTTGGCTTGAATATTATAGATAATTGCCGCTATAAATAAAGCAAAACCAAAAATTGTTGTTCCAGCTGCACTTAATCCTGCTGCGTAGTAAACCCAGATTTCTTTGGCTATATCAAAATCAAGGTTTAAATCTTGAAAAGTTGACCATTGTTGTAAGCGAAAACAGATATAACCACCTAATAAAGCGGCGATAATAAGAACGATAAAAGAATCAATTAAAGAGGCTTTTAACCGGAGCCAAAACCCAGCATAACTGGGAGAAATTGCAGCGAGTAAAGAAATAAGTGCAGGATTGGGAATAGGAATAATTTTAGGTTTTTCAAGAGAAGAATTTTTAGTTTTTTTAGTTTTTTTAGTTTTTTTAGTTTGATGGGTATTGGCTTTAATATCAGTAATAATTTTTAGCAAAGTTTTGGTGTCTTTAGGTCGATCAATAGGTTTTTCTGCCATTAAATTATCGATAAAATCTGCTAATCGAGAAGGGATATTTGGCGCATATTTACGCCAGTTAAATTCATTGGTATTAATATTGTAAATTTTCGGGTCACTGGGTTCTTTACCGGTTAACAAAAAGACGAAAGTTTTGCCCAAAGCATAAAAGTCTGATTGGGGGACAGAGTGACCAAGAGATTGTTCAGGAGGAGCATATCCGGGGGTATAAATTCCTGTATTTTTACCTCCTGCTAGGACAGTTTTAGTCACTTGTCGCGCTGCCCCAAAATCAATTAAAACTAATTGACCATCGGGTTTTAAGATAATATTAGAAGGTTTTATATCACGATGATAGAATTTATGTTTATGAACTTCATGGAGAATATTAGCTAACTGAGTTAACCAATCACAAGCGAGATTATAATCAATCGGTTTAAATCCTCTTTGTTTTTGATATTCTTCTAAGTCAATACCAGCAATTTTCTCCATGACTAAACAGTGTAAAGCAGTTTGACTCTCCCGGGGATGATAAATAAAATAGTTTTCTCCTTTGGGAATACCGGGGTGATTTAATTGTTTTAAAAGATTGGCTTCCTGTTGAAATAAATCAATAGCTTTGCTAGAATCGTAGGTAAGAACTTTTAATACTTTGGGTATTTTACGTTCATCTATCACTTCATAGGTATTACCAAATCCACCTTTGGCACTCAATAAATTTGTGACTCGATATTTACCATTTAAAAGCAAGTCGGAACCACAGGATTGACAGTAACGACTCTCCGTGATACTTTTCGGTTTGGGACAATGAGGATTAATACAAAAACTCATGGATTTTATTGGTAGATTACAAAATAAACTTGATGATTAAAATATTCACCGATATATTTAAGGTTTATTGCCAAGAAAAAAGCCGCGCAATCCCAAAGTTACCACGGCACTTAAAAAAGCCACAACCATGGGGATAATCAGGGATTTAAAACCTTTTAAGTCAGCAATATCTTTAACTAGGATTGCATAACTATCTTCGACTTTTTCCAGTCGTTTATCCATTGTTTCGACTTTCTGATCAAGAGTTTTAATATCTCCTTTTATTTCCGTGACTTCCACTTTTAAATCATTAACATCTTTTTGGAGACTGTCAAATTTTTGATCCATATCTCTTTGGAGACTGTCAAATTTTTGATCCATATCTCTTTGGAGATTGTCGATTTTCTGATTAACATCTCTTTGGAGATTGTCGATTTTACTCTCGATTCTTGTCAGGACAGATTCAAGGGAATAGGTAACGGTTTCGCTAGTTTGTGTCATAATTAAACCCCTCTTACAGATAACTACTTTATTGAAATAAAAAATTAAGGTTTGTTGCCAAGAAAAAAGCCGCGCAATCCCAAAGTTACCACGGCACTTAAAAAAGCCACAACCATGGGGATAATCAGGGATTTAAACCCTTTCAAGTCAGCAATATCTTTAACTAAGATTGCATAATTATCTTCAACTTTTTCTAGTCGTTTATCCATTGTTTCGACTTTCTGATCAAGAGTTTTAATATCTCCTTTGATTTCTGTGACTTCCACTTTTAAATCATTAACATCTTTTTGGAGACTGTCAAATTTTTGATTAACATCTTTTTGGAGACTGTCAAATTTTTGATCCATATCTCTTTGGAGATTGTCGATTTTCTGATCCACATCTCTTTGCAGGGTGTCAAATTTTTGATCCACATCTCTCTGAAAGGAATCTATTTTCTGACCCATATCTCTTTGGAGAGAGTCAATTTTCTGATTAACCTCTTTAATGCTATCTTTAATTTCTTTTAGGACAGATTCGAGAGAATAGGTAACGGTTTCGCTAGTTTGTGTCATAATTAACAACCTCTGGTCGATGGGGCCAAATACAATTAGGTTATACTAAAAAAGTTTTGCGTTGGTGTGGGGTGTGGGGTTTTACCCATTTTCAGGAAAAAAGTCCCTGAATTTTCCCCCCGATTACTCTCGGCTGGCACTTTTTGATTTGAAAAAAGCCTAAAGATATTATCCAACAAAGTTTTTAGATTTATTCAGCCAGCCCCAATTATTCCCCTATTGCCTATTACTAGGGACTAAGGACGATTTCGCTACCGAAAAATTTCAATTGTGGCCAGAGAGCGGTCATGGTAATTTAAGAAAGCGATCGGGGAACTCTAACAGGGAAGATCCCGACCCTAGCGAGGGAGTGCCTGTTTAACCGTCTGTCCTATGTACAAGTCTATTACTGTTTTAACGCTGCTGACGGGAATTATCGCCGTTGATGTGGTTTTTGCTCAATCCACTGTTAATCTTCCCATCACAGTTAAACGGGGAGAATCCTACGAAGGATTATTGACTAGAGCATCGCAATTAGCAGAGAAAACTATCATCAGTCGTTTTAATCAACAACAGGGTCTTAATAAAATTGATTTATTGATAACGGCCGAAAAATCAGGGGCGATCGCACCTCTCCTCTCGGTGAAGGTGTCCCGTCAAGATTGGTTTGGCCATCCCAATATTCAACGCTGGGGGAATGTTTTTCCCTTTGGCAAAGATCTCCTCGGTTTTAGCTCTCCCGCACCCGTCCTCACCCCGAAAAGTCCCCCCGCTGCCGTTAATCCCACGCCATCTCCAGCACCATCTCCCAGTGCTACCAATCCTCCTCCTCCCCCTGCTTTACCCTTCGAGGACGAGCCGAATAATGCTCCCCAAATCCCCATTCCTAACCAAAGATTAACCACTCCAGCTAATCGTTAATCGATAGGAAAAGGAGGGACTTTCGGCAGACATATTGACTTTTAAGTGGCAAAACGGGGCTGAAACCAGTCTAGGGGAAAAATATCATCTTCTTGGGCGGTTTCTGTCCAACCGGTGACGCTCTCAAAACAAGTCCCCGTCAAGTTAGCACCCCTCAAGTCCGCTCCCTGTAGATTTACTTCTTGTAAACGCGCTCCCGCTAGATTAGCACCCGCTAAATTGGCCCCGCGTAAATCACTACCCGTCAGACGTGCCTCGCTAAAATTAGCCCTTTCTAAATTGGCCCCTTGAAAGTCCACCTCTTTCAGAAAAGAGCCGCTAAAATTGGCTTCCCTTGCGGAAATCTGACGACATTTAGCCCCACTTAACCGCGCCTCTTGCAAATTAGCCCAATTGAGATTAACTTTATCTAGGGTTGCCTCCAAGAGATTAACTAAGTATAAATTCGCCCCGCATAAATTCGCCCCGCATAAATTCGCCCCCCGGAGATTAGCATGGGAAAGATCCGCCCCACTTAATCGCGAGTTACGCAGGTTTGCCTGAACCATAAAGGCCCCGGTGAGATTGGCTTTGGTTAAGTCCGCTTCCACTAATTGCGCTTGACTTAATTTGGCATAGGTTAAATTCGCCCAATTCAAACTCGCTCCCCGCAGATTTGATTTAGTCAGAAAAGAGCGACTCAAATTAGTTCCGCGCAAATTGGCCGCAGCAAAATTGACGGCAATCAGAGTCACTTGTTGTAGATCTAGACTCATCAAGTCAATGGCTAAAAAATCCCGCTCTCCTTGTTCGTAGCGTCTTAGTAACTGATTAACTTTCATCTCCCTTCTTCTACTTTAAGACGGTGGTTAAGAAGTAATCAACAAAAGCACCTAAAAACTTTGTCCGATAACTCACTCTGCTTTTAGATGAGCAATTTACGAGGCCCTCCTTTGAGTTTATGTAAAGTTTTTTTTCGATTTTTTAAGGGAAGATAACCCGAACAGCAAGTTAATTTTAATCATAGTTAAATAGCTTGGCTAAAACAGTTGGACTGGTTTTCCCAATTCTACCCCAGTCCATCGGGTAATTAGTATCTAAAACTACTCTTGTTAAAAAACTTATCTATTGTTCAAACTCGATTATATTTAGGGTTTGCGGCAAAAAGTTTGTTGGTGGGGTTAGGAGTCAGTATTCAGTATTCAGGAGTCAGGAGTCAGGAGATTATTTTTATTTGTTCTTCCCACACCCCACACCCCACACCCTACACCCCACACCCTACACCCTACACCCTACACCCCCCACCCCACACCCGACACCCCCCACCCGCCCCCCCACACCCCCCACCCCACCCCCGC
>NZ_JAPZQJ010000429.1:0-8678 GCF_027530405.1 Microcystis sp. LE19-41.2A
TTGTTTATCTAAACTGTTGACTGTGCGGGAACAATTACAAAGAGAAGCTCACCGTCATCAACAACCCTTATTAGCAGAAAATATTCCTAGACTATGGATACTAACTCCTACTGCCAGTCAGAGGATTATAACTGCTTTTTCAGGTCAATTAAACCCAGATTGGGGAGAAGGAATTTATTTTTTACCTCCAGCATTAAATACATCCCTTATTGTCCTGCATCAATTACCTGAAACCCCTGAAACCCTTTGGTTAAGATTATTAGGCAGAGGAGGAACTAGAACCAGAGCGATTGATGAATTAGAGGCCTTGTCTCCTCATCATCCCTTTAAATCAGCTTCCTTAAAATTATTATACAATTTGAGTAGAAACTTGCAAGCCTTACCCAAAAGAACCCAGGAGGAGAGGAAATTTATTATGCGTTTAGCCCCTTTATACGAACAAGATAGAGAAAAAGCTATTCAACAAGGAGAAGCTATCGGAATTCAAAAAGGTAGAATCGAAGGGATTCAACAAGGAGAAGCCAACCTAGTGCTACGCTTACTTAAACGACGTTTTGGTGAACTTCCCCCGCATATCACTGAAACTATCCAAAAACTCTCAGTAGAAAAATTAGAAGACTTAGGAGAAGCATTGCTAGACTTTGAGACTCAAGCTGACTTAATCAATTGGCTTAATCAAGCCTAAAATCTTCGGGAAAGGCCATTTAAAACTCCTCTAATTGTTTTCTTTATCTATCGGGAAATTGAGAGCTTTATTGAATAGGGCAAGGTCTTGGAAATTAATCACGCCATCTCCATTAAAATCTGGCGTTGCTGATTTGAGTTCTGAACATTCTTTTGTGATATTTTTAAAACCTAGACCAAAACTAATACTAAATCCGTTGAGTATAGGCTACATATCAGGAGAGGCAATAGGCAACAGGCAAGAGGCAAAAGGGTAAATAAATAAGTGGGTGGGTGGAATTAAATATAAGATGAACGTAGGTTGGGTTGAAGCATGAAACCCAACGCCCGATTATGTTACGCTACCGCTAACCCATCCTACAAATAATTGTGCCTCCCTACTTAATCAGTTTTTAATAACCGGATTTGGTATAACTTTTGGATAGGACACACATTTGGCATTCATAGCTTGATTCAGCAACGCCGAATAATCTTATACTACTCCTAATCACTTCTTATCTCTTGACAATGACCTTAAAAACCGATCACGGTAAAAGCCATCCCGTCGGTGCGACTGTCTTGGCCGATGGTGTCAACTTCTCACTATTTTCTAAGTATGCCACTGCCATAGAATTATTATTATTTGATGATGCCAATTCCCCGCAACCTAGTCAAATTATTCGTCTGAATCCCCAAGAAAATCGCACTTTTTTCTATTGGCATATTTTCGTTCACGGCATTGGAGTCGGTCAAGTGTATGCTTATCGAGTCTATGGTCCGGATAATCCGGACCAGGGTCATCGCTTCGATCCTGATAAAGTAGTTCTCGATCCCTATGCGAAAGCGATTGTCGGTGCGGAAATTTATGATCGACAAGCTGCCAGCGAAAAAGGCGATAATTGTCATCGAGCTTTGCGGGGTCTGGTAGTGGATCCAGGCCGCTACGATTGGGAAGATGACGCACCGCTACGCACTCCCTACTCTGCCAGTTTGATCTACGAAATGCACGTCGGTGGTTTTACTCGTAACCCGAATTCCGGCGTTAGCGAGGAAAAAAGAGGTACTTTTGCGGGATTAATCGAAAAAATACCCTATTTGACCAACCTAGGCATTACTGCCGTGGAATTGTTACCGATTCATTACTTTGATCCCGCTGCCGCTATGCCGGGGTTAACTAACTATTGGGGTTATAGCACGATCGGCTTTTTTGCGCCCCATGCCGGTTACAGTAGCGATCGCTCACCCCTGGGTCCTTTGAATGAATTTCGGGATCTGGTGAAAGCTTTACACAAAGCGGGGATCGAAGTGATTCTCGATGTGGTTTTCAATCATACCGCCGAGGGGGACGAAACCGGGCCGACTCTTTCCTTGAAAGGTATCGATAATCGCACCTACTACATCCTCGACGGGGAAGATAAAAGCCTCTATAGCAACTATACCGGCTGTGGTAACACCCTCAAGGGCAGTCATCCCATTGTTGGCAAAATGATTCTCGATTGTTTGCGCTATTGGGTGTCGGAAATGCACGTCGATGGTTTTCGCTTTGACCTGGCGGCCGTATTATCGCGCAATGTGGACGGGGAACCGATTCTGCAAAAAGGTTATAACATGATCTGGGCGATCGAATCGGATCCGGTCTTAGCCGGCACAAAATTAATCGCCGAAGCTTGGGATGCAGCAGGATTGTATAGTGTCGGTCAATTTGTTGAATTTGCCGATTGGTTTTCCGAGTGGAATGGTCCTTTTCGCGATGATGTGCGCGCTTTTGTCCGGGGAGATACCGGCATAGTCAGCAAATTAGCGGCGCGGATTTTAGGAAGCCCCGACATATACCACAGACCCGATACCGATGTCAATAGAAGTATAAATTTTGTTACCTGTCACGACGGCTTTACCCTTAACGATCTAGTTTCCTACGACGAGAAACACAACGAGGCTAACGGCGAGGAGAATCGGGACGGTTGCAACGATAATTTTAGCTGGAATTGTGGGGTAGAAGGGGAAACCAATAACGAGAGGATTAAAACCCTGCGACTGCAACAAATAAAAAATCTCTTAACGATCCTGTTTATTTCCCAAGGAACACCTATGCTGTTGATGGGGGACGAAGTGCGACGCACCCAAAAGGGCAACAATAACGCCTATTGTCAGGATAACCAGTTAAGTTGGTTCGATTGGAGTGCGGTAGAGCAAGAGTTCGATCTTTGGTGTTTCGTAAGGAGACTGATCGATTTTAATCAAAAATTAGCTCTTTTCCGTCAGGAAAAATTGCTAGAAGTCACCTATACCAGTCTTGAACCCCATCTCAGTTGGCATGGCGTACAGTTGAGTAAACCCGATTGGTCGGAAGATTCCCACAGTTTAGCTTTTTCCCTGCGTCATCCCAAGGCGAACGAGTATTTACACATTATGCTGAACGCTTACTGGGAATCTCTCAACTTCCAGTTACCCCCCTTGGGACAAGGGGAAAAATGGCATCGCGTCATCGATACTGCTTGGCAATTGTCCGAGGCAGCCTGTGATTTAGATGCCGCAGCCGCTATTGAATCGGAAACCTATCGGGTGCAAGCGCGTTCGGCGGTAGTCTTAATCGTTAAACCAGTATAACAAGAGGAGAGATATTGCTCGATCGACCGATGTTGAATGCTTTAACTAATGAACAATGGCATCAATTCAATCGTCAAGTGGAAAAACGTTATTTATTTGCGGAGCAATAGCTGAAATGATGCGGCTTTCATTAGCGAAACGGGTATCGATTCTCTCTTTGTGTTTAATTGGTTTTTCCCTGCCTTGGACCGCGTTCAGCGTTTCACCGGTACAGGCGAACCTAGAACCAACTGCGATCGCTATTGGTGATCCCGTCCGAGAAGAAAAGCAAGCTCGGCAGTTAGTAGAATGGTTGGGAACTAAACAATACGACAAAGTTATTGCAGCTTTGTCACCCCAACTAAAACCCCTCTGGACTGCCGAAAAACTGCAAAAGGTCTGGGAAAGCCAAGTCACTGACAATACTGGACCGTTTAAGCGCATTGTCAAAAGCAAGCTACTCGATGCTATCAATGCCAATTTGGTGATTGTCACCGTTGAATTTGAGAAACTCACTGAAGATGTGGTAATTACCTTTAACCGGTCTGGTCAGGTAATTGCCGCCGATTTTCCCGAATTTCGTAGTATTTCTGAGATTGGCGATGCTTTTGTCACGTCCTTGGCCAATAAAGACTACGGCCTGGCCCGAGGTTTTTTACACCCTTTCCTGAAAGCTGAGGTTTTCCCCACCAGAGTACAAGGTGCTTGGGAGAATTTACTTAAGCGTACCGGCCCCGTGCGTCGGATCGTGGGAACTCAGGTCAGAAAAGGCTCGGATACGGACGGTGTGGATCTGGTGTTGGTGACGATTCAATTTGAAAAACTGACGGATACCTTAATCCTCGTTTTTGATGATCAAAAGCAGATTGTCAACGTGGATTTCCCTTTAGGCAATTAGTAATCAGCCGAAATTACCCCGTAAATTGAGTTGGAGACGATAAGTTATGTTAGATAAAATCGAAGTTCCCATCGAAGCGATCGCAGCTAGGGAGATTCTAGATTCCCGCGGCCGTCCCACGATCGAAGCCGAAGTGCTGTTAGAATCGGGGGCGCTCGGTTTGGCCCAGGTTCCCAGTGGCGCTTCTACGGGTAGTTTTGAAGCCCACGAATTGCGCGATGATGATCCCCAGCGTTACGGTGGTAAGGGAGTCCTGAAAGCGGTTCGCAATGTCCACGAAAAAATCGTCCCGGTTTTGCAGGGGATGAATGCTTTCGACCAAGCTAGTATCGATTTAGCTATGATCGATCGCGATGGCACGGCCAATAAACGAGAATTAGGGGCTAATGCTATCCTAGCCGTCTCTCTGGCTACGGCCAAAGCGGCGGCGGCAGATCTGGGATTACCTCTCTATCGTTATCTCGCAGGTCCGATGGCCAATGTGCTACCCGTCCCAATGATGAACGTGATTAATGGTGGTTCTCACGCTGATAATAACGTCGATTTTCAGGAGTTTATGATCTTCCCCATCGGGGCCGATTCTTTTAAGGAAGGTTTGCGTTGGGGGGCGGAAGTATTCGCCGCTTTGGGTAAGGCCTTGCACGAACGCAAATTACTGACCGGTGTGGGCGATGAGGGCGGTTATGCTCCGAATTTGGCTTCAAATCAGGAAGCTTTGGATATTTTGATCGAATCGATCGAACGTGCTGGTTATAAACCGGGGTCGCAGGTGGCTTTAGCTATGGATGTGGCCGCCAGTGAATTCTATCGGGATGGTCAATACATCTACGATGGTTCTGCCCATTCTCCCGCCGAAATGGTGGATTTTTTGGCTAGTTTAGTTGATCGCTATCCGATTATTTCTATTGAAGACGGTTTACACGAGGAAGATTGGGATAACTGGAAATTATTGACCGATAAACTGGGGGCGCGGATTCAGTTGGTGGGCGATGATTTGATGGTGACTAATCCCATCCGTCTGCAAAAAGCGATCGATCTGGGTATTGCTAACTCGATCCTGATTAAACTCAATCAGATCGGTTCTTTGACGGAAACCCTACAAACGATCGCCCTGGCTACCCGTCACGGTTATCGTTCTGTCATCAGTCATCGTTCCGGAGAAACGGAAGACACCACGATCGCAGATCTGGCGGTGGCTACTAATGCCGGACAGATTAAAACTGGTTCTCTCAGTCGCAGTGAACGGGTGGCTAAGTATAATCGCTTATTACGCATCGAAGCAGAATTGGGCGATCGGGCGGTGTACGCGCCGAAAGTCGGTTTGGGTCCAAAATTCTTGGCCTAAAATTTGAAAAAAGTTTGCAGTGATCGAAAAAGGGTGTTATACTAAAGGTACTGATAACTGATAACTGGTCACTGACTATTGTGGTACTTCGCTGAAACCCTTTTCGGCGAAGTGTTTATTTTTGGCCTTTTTCTGCCCAAAGGTATGATTTTTGGATCAAAGGTGTTACACTAGGGGTACTGATAACTGATAACTGGTCACTGACTATTGTGGTACTTCGCTGGAACCTTTTTCAGCGAAGTATTTATTTAGGGTTTGCTGAATAATGGTAAAACCCTTTTAAAATAAAGCTTTTGACCTGTTAAAGTCCGATGTTCATGCTGCGAAAATAGGATTGGGACGTTCAAAAACCTTGCATTATCCTTCTTGTAGTACATAGCTTGGTACAAAAAACAATGGCAACAAAGCCTAAAACGACCGGCTCCTGACGACCGGCTCCTGACTCCTACCCCCAGGAAAAACTTTTTCAGCAGACCCTAATTACCTGGCAAGTTCGCAGCTTTCTTTTCACTGATTACTGTTTACTATTCACTGTTCACTGATTACTGTTCACTGAAAAATCAACTCAATAACCAATCTAGATGATTCTGTAAACATTGCTTGAGGTCGTAGCGTTGCTTGATAGTTTCCCTAGCATTTAAACGCAGATTTTGCCAACCCTGGGGATAATCTAACACTTCATCGACGCGATCGGCTATTTGTTGGGGAGAAAAGAAATCCACTAATAAACCATTTTCCCCATCAGTAATTAATTCTCGCACGGGGGGAGTATCGGAACCAATCACGACGCAACCCATGGCCATGGCCTCTAACATTGACCAAGAAAGCACAAAAGGACGAGTAAGATAGATATGGGCGGCCGATGCCTGTAAAACCCGTTTATATTGACCGTAGGGCAGAGAACCGGTAAAATGCACCCGGGATAAATCCAAAGAAAGGCTTTCTAACATCAATTGTTTATAGGTTTTGCCGTCCGGTAGAGTTTTCCCATAAGCAACCCGATCCTCACCGACAATCACCACATGACAGTTAGGCCGACGGGCTAAAATTAGGGAAACAGCCGTCATAAATTGGGGAAAACCGCGATAGGGTTCCATTCCCCGGGTTGCATAGGTGACAATCTCCTTAACACCGGATAAATCTAAACCTATCTCTGGAATCACTAACTGCACATCGGGACGGGGACAGAAATAGTCTGTATCGATGCCATCGTGTAAAACCGTGAGTTTCGAGTTAAATTCTGGGGGAAATTGTTGTTTTTGCCAGATAGTCGGCGATAAACCTCGATCGCAACTGACCAGATCGATGAGTATCGGGGCATTTTTAATTCTAATCCGGGCCTCGGCATCAGCATTAAGGGGATCCGCCGGATCAAAATCAGCATCGGAACCATGGGCATGATAAAACCATTCAAAATAGGCTAAAAACTTAGTTTTCGGGAAAATATCCTTGATAAATAGGCCCGGCCCCCAGCCGGAATGTGCATAGACAATATCGGGATAAAAACCTTGATTTTTCAGTTGTTGGCAAACACCATAAACCGCTTGACCTTGTAAAACCGCACTTTCGAGGGGACGGACATAATGATGGGTTTGGGGAGAAACAGCGCGACTTTCCTTGTAAATAAATTTTTTTACCCCCGCTATCTCTCCCTCTTGCCTGGTAGTGCCGAAAATCACTTGATTTCCGGGGTCTTGAGCCAAAACCGTGCTTAAATGGCGAAATTGGGCGGGAAAATTGGAATGAAGGAATAAAAATTTCATCGCGGGTAAAGGTTTAGAAAAAGCGATCGCTAATCGTACATTGTCCCTGAAAACGGAGCAGATGATCGCATAATACCAAAGCCATCATCGCTTCTACCATCGGGACCGCTCGGGGTAAAACACAAGGATCGTGTCTTCCTTTGGCTGCCAGGGTGGTTTCTTCCCCGCTGCGCGTCACGGTTTTTTGTTCTTTACCGATAGTCGCGGTCGGTTTAAAAGCGATGCGGATAATAATATTTTCACCGTTACTGATTCCCCCTTGAATGCCCCCCGAACGATTGCTATTGGTGCGAATTTCCCCGTTATCATCGATAAAATACTCGTCATTGTGTTCGCTGCCGGTTAAGAAGGTTCCCGCGAATCCCGATCCGATTTCAAATCCCTTACTCGCGGGTAAGGACATCATCCCCTTAGCTAAATCGGCTTCTAGCTTATCAAAAACGGGTTCTCCTAGACCTTTCGGCACATTTCTGGCTACACATTCCACCACACCGCCGATCGAGTCCTTATCCAGGCGAATTTGGTCGATCAGGGCGATCATTTGGGCGGCCGTTTCCTCGTTGGGACAACGCACTATATTACTTTCCACCTCGTCGAGGGTGACGGTGTTGGGGTCGATGATTGCCTCAATATCTTTAATTCGCTTCACATAGCCGATAATCTCGACATTATAGACAGATTTAAGGATTTTTTTAGCGATCGCTCCTGCGGCCACCCGGCCGATGGTTTCCCGGGCCGAGGATCTGCCTCCTCCTTTCCAGTTGCGAATGCCGTATTTTGCCTCGTAGGTAGCATCCGCGTGGGAAGGTCGGAATTTCTCGGCCATTTCGTTGTAATCTTGCGAGCGAGCATCCTGATTCCGCACTAAAATAGCGATCGGTGTACCGAGGGTTTTGCCTTCAAAAACGCCCGAAATTATCTCACAAATGTCATTTTCCCGGCGCGGGGTCACGATTCTGCTTTGTCCCGGTTTGCGACGGTCTAAATCGATTTGAATCTCCTCTTCGGAAATTTCTAAGCGCGGAGGACAACCATCGATAACCACTCCTACCCCACCCCCGTGAGATTCTCCAAAAGTGGAAACCCGAAATAGTCGTCCGAAAGTGTTACCCATAATCTCAATATTTATTAAGCCTCAAGGTTTTATTGTACCTGAGCGGTTATCAGTTTTTCGGGAATAGGGCTTGGGGGTTGGGAATTATGAATTATGAATTATGAATTATGAATTAAGTAGCTGGTTATAATTAAATTAAAAAGGCTCTTCGTTATTTGGTATGGTTCAATAGGGGAGCATAAATCGACTAAATCCTTATCTGGCAAGAGACTTAATTGATTAGTTCGCTCTAGATCGAAAACAATTGACAAAAATCGCCAAATGTCTTTCTCTATAAGAGTTTCATTCCTTATAATCCTGTACGTTGCA
>NZ_JAPZQJ010000125.1:0-2578 GCF_027530405.1 Microcystis sp. LE19-41.2A
CCCACACCCCACACCCCACACCCCACACCCTACACCCTACACCCATCTCCCCACACCCCACACCCCACTTCCCCATCTCCCCACTTCCCCACTTCCCCACTTCCCATTTATGCCCAAAATCCATCACTTTGAACTATTACCTTCCACTAATACTAAAGCTTGGCAATTATTAGAATCGGGGGAAAATCCGCCTTTTCTGGTGATTGCTAGTCAACAAAGTGCCGGGAGAGGACAATGGGGACGGGAGTGGATTTCTGAACCGGGAGGATTATATTTATCTTTGGCGTTAAATCTGGATTTAGAGGTGGATAAATCTGCCCATCTCGTTCTCGCTACAGTTTGGGGCATCGCTCATCACCTGAATTGTCAAGAAATACCCGTTAAAATCAAATGGCCGAACGATTTAGTCCTATTAGGGCGCAAACTAGGGGGAATTAACCTAGAAACCCGTATTCAGGGCCAAAACATCCCGCAAGCAGTCATCGGAGTGGGCATCAATTGGGCTAATCCCGTCCCCCCCACGGGTATTAATTTACAAGCTTTGGCCGGCAATAAAATCACCTCGATCGCTCAATTAACCGATGTCACCAGCGATGCTATCCTATACGGCTATGAATATTACTGTAATCACGGCATAAAAGCCTTATTAGCCTCCTACTTAGAACTTTTTGCCAATTTTGGTCAAAAGATAGTTTTCGAGGGCTATCAGGGCATAATAACAGGGGTAAGCGATCGAGGGGAATTAAAAGTTAAACTCACCTCGGACAATGCCAGTAGCGAAATCTATCTACCGGCGGGTAGGGTCAGTCTCGGCTATAATTGAGTCTAAATATTTTTTTGACTAAACTGTGAGAAGTGAGGCCGCCCTATGTATCCTTCATCGGTGATATTGAAACTTTTTCTCGGAAAATCCTTAAAAAAGAAGCTGAGTTTATGCAGTGGTCTCGGTTTAGTGATTAGCGGTCTGCTCACTCTTGCTCCCAATGCGATCGCTAATTCCGAAACTGGCAGCGAAACCCCGGTAGTGGAAAATGCCGCCCCGACTCTGAAAGCCCCCGTTATCAAAGAAAATACTAATCCCGCCCCCCGTCTGGCTATCCCTGAAAACCATCAAACCGATATGCCTACCCTTGCCCCCCGGGCCGGCGGTAAAAATAATTTTATCGATACTAGAAACTTTAACCCCCCCAGTTCCGTTGTCGTCACCGAGCGCCGCAGTGGTTGCCAAACCATCGCCCAAAATGGTCAACTGGTAGGAGGTAGCTGTAATCTGGCGGCCCGGGCCTCCCGTCGTCAGCCGGTCAGCACTGTGGCCAAACCCTTACCCCCGGTTAATCTGGCCCGGGTGCGTCTCAATCCTAATCCGGCCGTGCGGGTAGGACGGCAGCCCCGAAATCAGCCGGTTATCGCTAATAATTCCCTGCGTCGTTATGCCCCCACTCTCGTGGCTTCTAGCGCCCCGGTACGTCTGGCTGCCCCGACGGTGATTCCCAGTCAGGTGGTAGCCCTCAATCCCCCGGAATGGAATGGCGTAAAATTAGCTTTAGCCCCCGTGACTCGCGCAGAAGTGGAAGCAATCAGCGAAGCGACCACCTATGAGCGGGCCACCCGTTTAAGTCCCACGGATTCTAACCAAACTCAACGCACGGATTTACTCTTTCCCCTCGCCCTTCCTGCCCAAATTACCTCGGTTTTCGGGTGGCGAAATCATCCAGTCAGCGGGAATCGGGCCATGCACGCGGGTACTGATTTAGGCGCACCTATGGGAACACCTGTATTAGCCGCCTACGCAGGGGAAGTGGCCACCGCCGACTGGTTAGGAGGTTACGGATTAACGGTGATTTTACGTCACCTCGATGGTAGTCAAGAATCTCGTTATGCCCACCTTTCGGAAATTACCGTCAAACCGGGAGAATGGGTGGAACAGGGTGCGGTTATCGGTCGTGTGGGTAGTACGGGACTTTCTACCGGTCCGCACCTACACTTTGAATGGCGACACCTAACCGAACAGGGTTGGACTGCCGTAGATGCCGGTTTACATCTAGAATTAGCCCTCGATAATCTGGTGCAGAGAATGCAAATGGCCGCAGCCACTGACTCTAATCAGAATTAATTTGTTTTGGCTGACAACTATAGCGGTTTTTGGAGCTTAAAAACGCATCGTTGAGCTTTTGCCCAATTGATGCGTTTTCATACATTCGCAGTATTAAGTAGGGCTTGCTGAATAAATGTGAAATGTAGGCAAGGTAAGGGTTTTGTGGCTTTTCTCGCGAAACAGGTGCAAGATTTTGAGAGAATCGTGCTTCAAAACCTGGCATCTTGAGCGGCGCTCGCGTCCTGTAGGGGCGAAGCATTCGGGCAATAACCTATCGGTGAAACCGTAGATTTTCTATCCGAATGCTTCGCCCGTACTTTTTCAGCCAACCCTAAGTAAGCTAAACGGCTTTTACTTCGGATCACCGATATAGACTCCAAAAGGGTTATAGCTGTTGGATCATGCAGGTTAAGCGCCGTTTAGCTTAGTTGGACAAAAATAAAGTTAACTGTGGGGTCAGGAGTCGGTCGTCGGTCGTCGGGA
>NZ_JAPZQJ010000036.1:0-1379 GCF_027530405.1 Microcystis sp. LE19-41.2A
GAGTGATTGGGGGGAAAATTTAGGGATTTTTTCCCTGAAAATTAGGTAATTGACCACCTGAAAATGGGTAAAACCCCACACCCCACACCCCACACCCCACACCCTGCCCCCACGAAAAACTTTTTCAGCAGCCCCTAATTAGTGAATTTTTGCCCCAAAAATCTCACACCTTTGGAAAAAGTCCTTGACAATTACTAGAGGAAGGAGTAGGTTACAAACAGTTAAATTTTCTGAAGTCTTATGTCATTATCTAAACTTATCAATCACGGGGGGTGGAGAAGCAGAGCTTATCAAAGGCTCGGCTGAAATCCTTTTCCCTAGCCACGGTTTTTACCACTACCCTTGTGCTGAGTTCGGTATCTTCCGCCGAAGCTTTCACTATTTTCACTAATCGCACCGCTTGGCAAGCTGCCGTCGATGCCATCGCTGGCAGTGTCACCACCACCGATACTTTTAGCAACAACATCGCCTCTGCTCAAACAATAACACTGGATTCGGGCATCGTTTCGGCGAATTCCTTTCCACCCGCAGTTGCGTTTGAGGATAATAGCGTTAGTGGAGGACTTTTCCTCAATTCCACTGATGGAGATGCGAGTAGCGCTTCCACAACTATCACTTGGACTTTTCCCTCACCTGTGTTTGCCTTCGGAGCGGATTTTCTAAATACTAACCCTAACCAGCTAAACCTAACGGGAAATTTCGATGGTACAGGAAACCAAACTCTGCTTGTGAATAACAGTATCGGCGGAGCAAACGGCTTTCTGGGCATTATTGGTAACGCAAACTTCAGATCGATCGTCTTTGGAACTAATACAAATGATCTCGATATCTTCCAGATCGATAGCGCTTCTTTTGCCTCTGTTGCCTCTGTTCCCGTCGCAGTTCCTGAACCTGGTATGATCACAGGACTGGTGTTCTTAGGGAGTGGTTTAGTGGTGCGTCGCCTCGCTAAACGTCGTTAATCGCGCTTGGGGTGGGGAGACGGTCTAAAATTTCCCTAATTTCCCACCCTTTGCGGTTAAAAGCTTTAATTGTGCTGCTGCCTTTGTAATTCCTCGATCGCGTCGGGGGATAAATCGGTAAATCGGGCGATTTCTGAGATAGAAAAACCAGCAGATAGCATTTTTAGGGCAATTTGTCGAGCTTTTTCTTCCTTACCTTTTTGTAGTCCCTTTTCCTCGCCTTCCTCTAAAGCTTCCTGATAGACTTTAGTTTCTCTTAGATCACTTAAACTAAACATATACTTTAGACGTTCATAATCTGAGATTTATTAAACTTCTGAAATCGTAGAGTCAGCAAGGAATCCAGTTCTTTTTTATGTTTCAAATGGGCATCATTCAAACATTCATAAATGGCTGAAGAAAAGTCAGAAAAGTTTT
>NZ_JAPZQJ010000549.1:0-2466 GCF_027530405.1 Microcystis sp. LE19-41.2A
TCCTAGTTCTCTATAACCTGAGTATCCTAGCATTGTTCCCAGTATTATTACTACTAATACTATCCATAAAGGGTGTCTTTTTCCTTGATCTTTCCGAAAGTCCTTGACTTGTTTTAGTTTTTCTATTAAGCTCAACATATCTTTCAAAAGTTTGCGTTCACTTCTCATTTTACCTGACAGTGATCGCTTTTACTTTTGATATTCTGATGGGAGAATGAAACAGCCCTAATCGGCACCCCCCTTATCAAGGGGGGCAGGGGGGATCGAACCTAAAATCCATTTTTAATTTAATTATAACCAGCTACTTAATTTTTAGGGAAGACGACGAGGATTCATGGTTTCTCCTGGGGTAATTTCTGCACTTTTAGAGTGGAGTAAGCGAGTTTGTTCGAGGATAGTTTCTAAGTCTTCATCTGAGAATTCTTGTACATAGTTTAATTTGACTTCTTCCAGGAAGATAATTAATAACATCTCGATTCTTTCTAGACTGTGACGGGATTGTAATTCCCCGGCGAGAGATTGCCCGAAACGCTGGACTAATTGCTGAACTAAACGCTCAAAAACTTCGTCTTCCTGGGTAATCTTTTCAGCTATATTAACAAAGGATTGATACAATTGACTAGATAAGCGATTGCTCAAGTCAGTTTTTAACCCTTTCATGCCGGGTAATCGCAATAAGCTCTGATAAGCGGGAGTTTGACTGAGAATTTTCTCGATATTGTATTTAATTAAAGCTTCTGCTTCTGGTTTAACTTGCGGTAAAACCTTGTCAACGGTGCTATTAACTACTAACCGAAAAATTTCAATAACTTCATTAGTATCATTGAGATTATTATAGCCACCATTAAGGGATCGATTGAGAAAATTTTTCACTTGTCCCCGTCGAATATATTCCTGAATTTTATTAATTATTCTCAGGACAATTATCTCAGTAATATCTTTAGAAATTAGCGCAACTAAGCCTTTAATTGCCTGTTCTTTAATCAACCTTAAGTTAATAATTTTAACTTGATCTAGGCGAATAACGGTAGGAATAAATCGCAACCATCTCCAGATAGGAATAAACAGAAAAATATCGTACCATCGCCATAACATAGCCTCGCGCCAACGCAGGCCTTTATGAGTGCGAGCAATCCACCAAGTTCTCAGCATAAATTCCCAGAAAAAGATGGTACCAAATAAAAAATCGATCGCCTCAAAGTTATCTATCGGTCTCCCATCTTCTCCCAGGGGACGAAAATAATTAGTTTCTATTAAAGGTTGAATTTCTTGATTAAAAAACTTCAACTCTTTTTCCCAGCCATTTTGAATGAGATAATCCCAAGTCCAAAACTTCTGAAAGGCTGCTTTTGCGGAAACATTTTCTGTTTTAAAAACCCGCAAGCGCATTTTATTTTTAATCTTCTCTAAAGTCCCAGTTTTCTCCGCCAAGGCAAAGGGATTATTATCAATCATATTGACACTTTTTTGGCGCAAATTGTCTAAAATTTTCTCGATATCTTGGCGATATTCTTGCAGATTAAACTCTGGGTTAAAGAGCTTTTGATTAATTAGTTGATTAAGTTTATTAACCGTCTCTAAATATTCACTGGTACTGCGATAGGGTTTAATTCCTTTCACCACATCATACTTAGCGATTCCTTTAACAAAGGGAATTTCTAGGGGTTTATCGGGAGGTATTTGTAATTCTTGAAAGGAAATCAGCCCGAGTTTTATTGGTTCATTAAATCTTAATAAGGTTATTTGCAAGCGTCCCTGTAACCAAAAATCTCGCAGGGGAATATAGGTTAAATCGAAAATAACCAGAATATAATTACATAACACCAATAGGGCCATGCAAGTCTCAAAGAGATTGCGCGGGGAAAAACGACGGTTTCTGCTCACGGGGTTTTTAGTCAAAGTCATTAGCCTAGAAAGCACACTTTGACCATGGTAAACCGAAACGCCTAATTTTTGGGACCCAAAGCGATAGAAGTAGTGAAAAAAGAGCGGTTAAACTTGGTTCTGCCTCAGTAATTAATAGATGTAGTCTTCTATTCTGTGATAGCATCCTAGCAGATTCAGTTAAGTAGTTAAGTAGCTGGTTATAATTAAATTAAAAATGGATTTTAGGTTCGATCCCCCCTGCCCCTAGTGCTGTTTCATTTAAATTAAGTATAGCTGATTTTGAGTCAATAAATTTGACCGAAGATTCTCAAGTTTATCTTGTTCTAACCAAAAGAGTTAGTCACAATAACTAATCTTTAATCCTCTGCCAAATTTATTATGAATAAATTGATAAAGCTTGTTTCCAAGCCACTAAAAGCCTATCTCTCTTGAAATTTTCTGAGAGTACATCCTGTTAACTTAGCTAATTTTTCTGCTTCTTACGTCGATAAAACTATCAGTTTTTCCCAACGTTCAGCTAACCACCTCTGTCCCTCTGTTATTGAGAGAAAACCCAAACCTCTGAAAAGATTCAATCCT
>NZ_JAPZQJ010000682.1:0-25335 GCF_027530405.1 Microcystis sp. LE19-41.2A
GGTGTGGGGAGGTGGGGAAGTGGAAATTATGAATTATGAATTATGAATTATGAATGGGGGTGTGGGGTGTGGGGTGTGGGGTGTAGGGAGTGGGGAGCGGGAATTATAAATTATGAATTATGAAGTGGGGAGTGGGGAGAAGGGAGCAGGGAAAACAAATAAAAATAGTCTCCTGACTCCTATCTCCTATCTCCTATCTCCTATCTCCTGTCTCCTGTCTCCTGTCTCCTGAATCCTGTCTCCTGAATCCTGACTCCTGACGACCGACTCCCGACTCCTGACGACCGACTCCTGACGACCGACTCCTGACGACCGACTCCTAACCCCACCAACAAACTTTTTCAGCAAACCCTAGGTACTAAAGTATTTAGCGGTGGGGTGATAGGTGATAATGGCGGTGGTGGATTGTTCTGGGTACAATTGTTCGCTTTCGTCCATAGACATCCCAATGCGATCGCATCCTAACAGAGCTAGTTGCTTGTATTGATCCTGAATATTGGGACAAGCGGGATAGCCGAAACTATAGCGAGAACCCTGGTAACGCTGTTGCAGTATATCGCGGATATTATCGGGATCGAACTCTGCGAAACCTAACTCGCGACGGATGCGGGTGTGGGTCCATTCGGCCATGGCTTCGGCGGTTTGGACAGCCATGCCGTGATAATAGAGGTATTCGGTGTATTGGTTGGCATCAAAGAGAGATTTAGCGTATTCCGTGGCGATTTCCCCCACTGTCACCGCTTGCATCGGGAAAACGTCGATCATACCGGATTCCTGCGGGGCGAAAAAGTCAGCAATACAGAGACGACGACCGGATTTCTGGCGCGGAAACTCAAAAATGGCGATCGGTTGCAGATTTTCGGGTTTTTCGCCCGCTTGTATCGATTCGGGATCGTAAATTAACAGGGAATTACCGGACGACTGACAGGGAAAATAACCATAAATTAATGTGGGGTTTAGTAAATTTTCCTTGACAATTTTCTCTTTCCATGCTGCTAGAATTGGATGAACTTTTTCCTGTAAAAACTGGTCGTATTCTTGCTTCGATTGGCTTTTTGGTTTGCGGAATTGCCATTGACCGACAAATAAAGCTTGTAGGTCTAAATACCAGAAAACCTCCTCGATCGGAATTTCTGCTGCTGTTAATATTTTAGTACCCCAGAAGGGCGGTGTTGGTCGGGGAATATCAACTGCCACCGCTTCGGACCGACGGGTATCAATAACTAATTCTTGGTTGACGCTGCCATCGGTAAAAATAGTATCGGGATTAACCTCTAATTCTTCGGCAACAACCGGGCTTTTTTCTGTCTCGGCACACTCCGCTAAAAAGCCTTTACTATCATCCCATTGACCCCCAGCTTTAGCGGGCATTAATTTATCCATAAAATGCAGGTCAGAGAAGGCATCTTTACCATAGATAACCTGTCCCTTGTAGGTTTTTTGACAGTCATCATGGACAAATTTGGGAGTTAAAGCTGCCCCGCCAAGGATAACAGGAACGGTGATTCCTTTTTCGTTAAAAACCTCCAGATTTTCCTTCATAAAAGCCGTTGATTTCACCAATAAACCGCTCATAGCGATACAATCGGCTTTATGTTCTTGGTAGGCTTCGATGATATTTTCTACGGGTTGTTTAATGCCCAAATTAATCACCCTATAGCCGTTATTGGTCAAGATAATATCAACTAAGTTTTTACCAATATCGTGAACATCCCCTTTAACCGTTGCGATAATAAAAGTCCCTTTGGCATTATTATCCCCCTCTTTTTTCTCCATAAAGGGTTCTAAAAAGGCAACGGCAGCTTTCATAGTTTGGGCAGATTGGAGAACAAAAGGTAACTGCATTTGTCCCGAACCAAATAACTCACCCACTACCTTCATCCCATCCAGGAGGAAAATATTAATAATATCTAGGGGTGGATAGTCCTGTAAAGCTTGCTTTAAAGCGTCTTCCAGTCCCAATCTTTCCCCATCAATAATATGCTGTTTTAAGCGTTCCTCCACGGGTAAATTAGCATTACTAGAGGGGTCTTTTTTAGTAGTTTTCCCCGCAAATAATTCGGTTAATTTGGTCAGGGGATCATAAACACATATATCGCCATCAAAACGACGATTATCATAGATTAAATCCCGACAAATTTGCTGATATTCTGGTTCAATTTTTGCCAGAGGAAGAATCTTATTGGCGCTGACGATTGCCCCATCCATCCCCACCTGCATCGCTTCGTTGAGGAAGACGGAATTTAATACCTGACGCGCTGCCGGATTCAACCCAAAAGAGATATTAGACACACCTAAAAGAATATGACATTCGGGCAGTTCTTGGCGAATTCGGCCCATTGCTTCGATAGTAGCCTTGCCATTTTCTCGGTCTTCTTCGATACCAGTAGAAATCGGTAAAGCTAGAGGATCAAAAAAGATTTCGTAGGGAGGAATTCCGTATTCTATCGCCGCATAATAGGCCCGTTTAGCTATCTGGAATTTTTTCTCGGCAGTGCGTCCCATTCCTTCTTCATCAATGGTTCCAATTACTACCCCCGCGCCGTATTTTTTCGCTAAATCCAAGACTTGATAAAAACGCGATTCCCCGTCTTCGTAGTTAGTAGAGTTGAGGATACATTTACCCCCCGCTACTTTTAACCCCGCTTCCATTTTTTCCCATTCGGTGGAATCTAACATTAAAGGTAGGGTGACATTATTAACTAAACGAGAGGCTAATTGGTGCATATCGCGCACCCCATCCCGGCCCACATAATCGACGTTGACATCGAGAATATGCGCTCCTTCTTTTACCTGAGCTTTCGCCATCGATACTAAACTATCCCAGTCTTCAACATTGAGAAGTTCCCGACATTTTTTAGAACCACTGGCGTTTAATTTTTCCCCGACAATCAGGAAAGAATTATCTTGAATATAGGGTTGGGTACTATAAATAGAAGCGGCGGAGGGTTCATAATGATAATGACGAGATTTCGGAGTTAACCCCTGACTTAGTTCCGCTAAAGCTTGGATATGGTCGGGACGAGTACCACAACAACCGCCGATAATTTGTACTCCCAAATCTTCGATAAAGTGCATTAAAGCCATTTTTAATTCTACGGGAGTGAGGCGATAATGCGCTTGACCGCCGACATTTTCCGGTAAACCAGCGTTAGGAATACAAGAAACAATAAAAGGGGAATTTTCCGAGAGATATTTAATATGGGGTTTCATTAAATCGGGACCGGTGGCGCAGTTAAGTCCCAAAATATCGATTTTATAGGGTTGTAAAATAGAGACAACGGCGTTAATTTCCGTTCCTACTAACATCGTTCCCATGGTTTCCATCGTCACCGAAACCATGAGGGGCAATCGTTGACCTTTTTTCTGAAATACTTCTTCAATAGCATTTAAAGCCGCTTTAATTTGCAGGACATCCTGACAGGTTTCTACTAATAATAAATCTGCCCCGCCATCGTAGAGACCCTCTACCTGTTCCACGTAGGCATTTTTGAGGGTATCAAAGTCAATATGACCCAAAGTGGGCAGTTTTGTCCCCGGCCCCATGGAACCGGCCACAAAACGGGGTTTTTCGGGGGTAGAGTATTTATTAGCGCAAGCCTTGGCCAGTTCGGCGGCGGTTTTGTTGAGATAATAGGCTTGATCGGCTAAATCGTACTCGGCTAAAACTATCGAGGTTCCCCCAAAGGTGTCGGTTTCAATCACATCCGCACCCACTGCTAAAAAGGCTTCGTGGACTTTCGCTACGGCGCTAGGTTTAGTATGGACAAGATACTCGTTACAACCTTCGTATTCTGCCCCACCAAAGTCCTCGGCCGTCAGATTTTGGCTTTGTAGGGAAGTTCCCATCGCTCCATCAAAGACGAGGACGGGATGCTTGGGGCCGTTGAGGTAGTCAAGAAAGGGGCTATTCATAGAGAGATTTACTGCTATAGCATTTTGAAAGTTTATTGTAATACAGTTACTAGAAATCTGCTATGGTCGGCATTTCAGTTATCAGTGATCAGTTATCAGTGATCAGATTTGAGTTTTCAGTCGAGAAAGCCTATCAATCTAATTTTGTAGAACTAGACGGGCTAAACCAACTCCGGGATAATAATTACCGAGAATTTGTTGATAATCTAGGCCTTTTTCCGCTAATTTATAAGCTCCAGTTTGACTCATACCGCGACCACCGTGGGCCCAAGCGACAATTTCATCGGTGGCGGCATAAAGAGACTCGACTACACCCCCTTTATAGCTGAGAATCTGCCCAGCAGTGGCATTAACCGCCTGGTGAGTCGATTGATACTCCGAGCGAATGCCTTTATATACCTGCCAGCGCTGGGTATTGCCCAGATGAAACCAAGCATTAGCGGGGCGGATCATGTGTACTAGGGCGTAGGAACGGGCGGCGATCGCTTGTGCCTTTAAAGCGTGCATTGGCGCAGTGGAGTGCATTTCACTACCCACTACACTATAGAGATAGGCCTCTAAATTAACATGATTAACCACTAACAAGCGATCGCCTTGAGCAACAAGCAGCACTTTGCCCCGATACCAACTATCATCCACATAAACTAAACCATCGGCACTGGTGGGCTGCACAAAAATCACCTCTGGCAGCGATAAATCGCCCATTTTTAAGCCATTGGCACCTGGAATGACTGGTAAACCCTCGTTAGTGGCAATCGTTTTTAAACCACGACCTTGGCGATCGGTGATCACCGCCGGCCCGTTAACTCCAATCAAAACACTGGCCACATCCCTTTTAATCGCCACGCGAATTTCTAGGACCGGCGGCGTATAATTAGCGGGAACCGCTAAAGGTTGTCTAGTCACTGGTTTGGCAGCAGCAGCGGGGGAAGTATTGGGGGAAGTATTAGGGGAAGTTTGAACCGATGGCGCTAATTTTTTCGGCGCTGAGAGGGAAGACTGAGGAGAGGGTGCTGATTTTGGAATCGCAGAAGATTGGGGAGAGGGGGATAGTTTCGGCGATGGTGCGGTTAAGGGTGCGATCGGAGATGGGATAATAGGGGAAGGAAAGGCAGCAGTCTCTAGATTTGCCTGCGCTTGCGGGGTTTCTGGTTTTTCCTTGGCTAAATAAGTTAAGAGAATTGGCGTAAAAGTTGCGATCGACAACAAAGGAACGGCACAATGACGCAGCAGGGAAAAATAGGTACTAGCAGCAAATTTCACTTTAATCACACCATCTTTAATTTTCTTATCTAACTTTATCATTCCCCTCTCAGGCCGGGCAATTCTAGAGAAAAAATCTCGTATTCTTGAGCTTGTTAGGACAAATAAGGCTGAAATAGTCAAGAAAAGCCGAAAAAATCCTGATAATTTTTTTTATTTATGCCCACTGATTTGTTCCTTGCAGAGCAAATTATACAACAGAGGGAAATAGGAGAGTAATGATTCTGTAGGTACTGATTAAGTAGGTAGGCGTTAAAAATCATCAGATACCCCCCTTATCAAGGGGGGATTAAGGGGGGATCGGCACCCCCCTTATCAAGGGGGGCGGGGGGGATCGAACCTAAAATCCATTTTTAATTTAATTGTAACCAGCTACTTATCTCCATACTCAAATTAGTTGACAGAGATGTTTCAGGATTTTGAGAACTTCATATAAATCCCCCGGATTTCTCATGGCAAATAAACGAGAGGTTCCGTATAAAGGTTTACCGTCCCATAATAATTTAACAAATAAAAACTCGGAACCATTGGTCAACATTCCATAATTAGGACGGTTGGGATGAGGATTGACCATTAAATAAGCTAATAATTGCGGTAAACCTGCTTCAACGGAATAAATCACCCGTTTTGATTCAATAATCATTACCCATAATTGCTCTTTTAGAATTAAAGTATCTAACCTTCCTTTAATTATTAAATCTTGATCTTCTGTAATAATTTCAACGGACTCTTCTGCTTTAATCTGAAAGGGAAATAGATAAAAGTTACCAATAAATAATAATGGGTCTAAAACCGTCATCCTCACCGAAGTTTCCAAAAAGGGAGGATAATTTAATAAGTTAAAATAACCTGTTTTGATTTTATCTAACAATTCTTTTTCTTGTTCAGAGATTGCTTCTAGGTCTTGCTGCCATTCCCCAAAAAAATGCTTATCTTCTATAAACTGTAGTTGAAAATGATTAATTAAATTTCTAAGAGTGACTTCTTTTGCTTGTAAAAATTGAACCATATTTACCACCTTAATTAAGACTTACGTTAACTGAATTGATAGCCGCAAACACGCACCCTGCGCCCAAACAATCCCTACTCCCAAAACCCATCCTAACCCTCCAGCAAACCCCGCACCTCCTCAATCCCAATCCTCAAAATATCAGTCACAGCAACGAAAATATCCTCATCAAACCGGGTTCGTAGCGATCGTGAATTGGGATTCTTAGTTATTTTAATAAGATTATTTCAATTTGATCAGGTTAACGGTAAATGAATAATTTGGTTTTCATATTCATTGTCAAAAGAGCCTTTAGCAATTACAATTAATTCTAACAAATTATCACCAACACTTAAATCTTGATTGAGAATAAAAATTCCAGGAACATGACGATTTTGCCTGAAGTGAGCTATTAAATGAACGGGCATAGAGGCACGATTATTTGTCACTAAAATAAAACCCATTACCTCACACCAAATCAAAATTTCTGGATCTAATGTACCTAATTTTGGTGTATCTGGTTCACCAACTACTCGAACAATGATTTCTGGTTCTCGGCGACGCAATTGTTGAGGATACACCGAATTAACATTTTCATCAATTAAATATTTCAGTGTCATTAGCTTGCTGTTTGGCTGTTATTTCAGCTTTCAATTTTCTCAGTCGTTCAACCGAAGGCGGAGGATTTTTTTGCTGTTCTTCTCGCATTTTTCTTCCCCATTCTAGCCAGTCGGTGATGTATTGACTCACTTTTTCTTTTTCATGAAGATAATAAAGAATCGTCGCATATACCTGTTCTAGGGTTAAAGACGGATAAGTATTGGCAATTTCTTCGGGAGTTCTCGCTTGGTAAATAAAATCGTATAAAATGGTTTCAATACCGATGCGGGTTTCTTTTAGTCGGATATCGTTAGGGGCAAGAAAATTAAAATAGTCTTCGAGTTGCATGAGTTATCCTAATTGAAGATTCAAACTTAACTTTATTTTTTAAGTAAAATTGTTATCTTAATTATACTTGATCGTTGCCAAATAGTGCGATCACCTTGGGTTCTTAATTATTGACCTCTCCCCTGGACCCTATCCTACAAGGAAAGGGGAGAGAATTTAGCGAAGAGAGCTTCGACTACAAACTGGGTTTGTTGTCAAGGCTCTCGCCCGAACAAGTTTAACCTGTTTTCTTTAGATAGTGAGGAGCTAAATGGACATAACCCTATTGCCCAAATTGGGTAACTTATCTAGAATAAGTATATGAAGAGAGGAGGAGACGTGATGGAGTATCAGAATTTTTCGCTCATTAAAGAAGATATTCAGGCTGATGCTTGCGGACGGATTAGCCTTGGGACTGAATGTAGCAACCGTCACTATCGAATACTGATGAATGCAAGCGAGGAGCTTCTTTTGGTTCCCATGGTGGCGATTCTGGGGGGAGAACTATGGGCTTTTCAGAATCCTAGGGTCCGCGAGTCGCTCAAACGGGGACTCGCAGAAGCCCGCACAGGAAATTTCGCTGAAGAAACAGTCGATTTAGGCGCTATGCTTAAGTTAGCTGAATCTATTCCTGATGAAGTCGAGGAGTAAATGAGTTTCTCTAGCGACTAAAAACGCTATACTCTTAGTAAATTGTCAGCAGATTATGAATAAATCAGTTGAATTAATTTAAATATCGAGGAAGCTAGAAAGAATATGAAAGTTTTTATTAGTCATGCCTTTACTGAGGCTAAGTTAGCTAAGAGAGTTGCTGATTCTCTCAAAGAAGATGGCTTTCAAGTTTGGGATGCTGCTGAAATGTTACCCGGGGAAAACTGGGCTAATAACATAGGTAAAGCCTTACAAGAATCTGAAGCAATGATAGTCTTATTAACACCAGAATCACTGAAGCCTTTTAATGTTGTTTCTGATATTAGTTATGCAATTGGAGAAGAAAAGTATCAAGGTCGTATCATTCCTGTTATTGTCTCTTCCTCAGATAATTCAAACCTAGAACATATTCCTTGGATTCTCAAAAAATTTCCAATGATTTTCGTCCCTAATCTTGAACAAGACAATCAAGAATTGAAAGAAATTACACAGGCACTTAAAAATACGACAAGCTCCGACGGACTGACTCATGAGATACACCACTTTTAGATTTGGCTTGTCTCATCCCAAGCTATGCTTTGTCTAATTTTAACTATAGGTATGAGATGATTCCCCAAGAAGCTTTTCTTTCCCATTCTAGCAAAAATCGAGAGTTTGTCTCTCATTTGGCCAATGAATTACGCCGTCATGGAGTTCCCGTTTGGTATAGTGAAACTAATATTTTAGGCGCACAGCAATGGCATGATGAAATTGGGAAAGCTTTGAGGCGATGTGATTGGTTTATTATCGTTCTCTCTCCTGATGCGGTCGATTCTATGTGGGTAAAGCGAGAACTAATTTTTACTTTACAGGATCAGCGTTTTGAAGATAAAATTTTGCCAATTCTCTATCAACCTTGTGAATATACAAAACTTTCTTGGGTCTTACCTAGCTTCCAAATTATTAATTTTAATGATAATTTTGAAGAAGGATGCCGAGATTTGCTTCGTGTCTTTGGCTTGGGTTATATCTATATTTAGTAGTAGTTTGTAGCGTAACAAACCAATTTTATGAAGATGGTGCGTTAGGGTTCAATGATAATTTAATCATTAAAACAATATCACCTGTTTTCATGGTTGATAAGTAGTCGTGCAAAATTAATTTCCTAGTGAAGATAGGCAAGAGGCAAGAGGTGGTTAGATATGTGTAATTAATTTTGCTTAGGTACTTATTCTGGTTTCATGGTTTTATTATTGATAATGTTTACTTTCGTTTTTATCCGTAAAAGTCCTCATTTAGAATCTGTTCAGGTGTGAAAGGACAAGCGAGGGGATACTCACTTTCTTGGGGAATACGAATACCAAATTGAGCGCGTTTACCCTGTTTGATGGCGACTTTACGAGCGCTGGAATAGGCTTGTGTGATGGAGATTAAGAGATAAGATTTAAGAGAGGGAGTCTTAAGTAAATCATCTTGAACGCGCTGGCGATGCTCATCTACTGAATTATACCAACTTGCTTTCATTGTCTCAGGAGCATCATGCTGTATCTTTAATTTGAGTAAGTGAATCAACAAGACCATTAAGTTGCTCTCTAAGGCGCGTTTCTCTGACTTACCCAAATCTTTTAACTCCTCAATTAAGTTTTCTATATCCAGTTGTTCAAACTGTCGATTCTGTAATTGATGAATAGTTTGCTCAATCCACAACTGAAGATCTTGTTCGTAAAGTGTTGTGGGATTTTCTTGAATGTCCGATTGTTTTAATAAGTTCATTTGGCTTTCATTAAGTTAACGGTAGATGAATAATTTGGTCTTTATATTTATTATTATACTTGATCTTTACCAGATAGTGTGATCGCATTGGGTTCTTAATTATTGACCTCTCCCCTGGCCTTTCTCCTACAAGGAAAGGGGAGAGAATTTAGCGAAGGGAGCGCAACAACAAACTAGGTTCGTTATTCCCCCCTTATTTCCCAGGGAAGAGGGGTTAGACCAAACCCCGCACCTCCTCAACCCCAATCCCCAAAACAGAAGCAATACCGACAACAATCTCCTCATCTTGCGTTTGCCGATAAAGAGCAACAAGACAAGGCAAAGAATAGGTTTGTACGCTGTAACCATCGTTAAATTCTGCCCAAATTTGTAAGGCTTGCAGGTAATAACTTTTGGCTTGGCTCAATTCGCCAACTTCTTCCGCTACCATTCCCAAACAGTGCAGGGTGCTGGCTTGGGAGAAGCGATCCCCATATTCAATGCAGATCTCAATAGCTTGCTGGTAGTAGAGCCGCGCCTGCTCCCATTCCCTCAATTCTTGCGCTACCATTCCCAACTGGTGCAGGGTGCTGGCTTGCTCGTAGCGGGCGCTTTGCGTGCCTCCGGCAGCGCCATATTCAATCTTGATCTCAAGAGCTTGCTGGTAGTAGCTTCGGGCTTGCTCCCATTCCCTCAATTCTTGCGCTACCATTCCCAAATTGTGATAGGCATTTCCCAATGAATAGGCTTTTCGTTGCTCGTCCACCCCTTGGAGATTTTGAGTTAATTCAATGACTTTTAGATAAGTCTGTTTCGCTTGTTCATAGTTTTTTGTATCTTTATAGGCGATATAGGCGATGGCGAGATTGCCCAAAGCACCAACAATGTTACTACCGATTATCCCAGTTTTAATCTGCTCAGGATAACTTTGACAAGCTTGACAAACACTCTCGCATAGTTTCAGTCTGCTACTAACATCATTGGTAACAGAAAAATAGTTATTTAAGCAAAAGAAGATCCCAATATTTTCCTGCTTTTTCAAACAAATCTGCAACGCATTAAACAGATTTTCATACTCCCAGCGACAGAACAATATCCCTAACTGCTTCTCTTGCGGATTTTTGGAATCTAGTAAGTTATTATAAGAACCTGCCAAGTCTCGGTAATGATTCTTAAAACCCTCCCAAATTGCTGCTTGTGTCTCTGGTGCTAATTCCTTTAACTTCGTCTTCAGGAAGTAGGGAAAAATGGGTTGAATCGTCAGAAAATCTGGCAATTCTTCACTCATCGGCGAAAGCAAACCCCAATGAATCGCTTCTTCAATCGCTGCATCAAATTGGTCAAACTGATAGCCTTGTAAAGGTTCTAATTGCTGTAGTTGTTGGCTATAATTAGGAATATCAGATCGATCAATAAACCCACTAAAAGGCGCTAAACAGAGTAACAACTTCTGCGCCTCCTCCGACAAATTACTGTGGGAATATTCCACACATTTGATGATATTATTAGTCTTATCCTTATCCCCCACATCAGCTAATTCCGCCAACTGTAACCCTTGCCAAATCTCCTCCGGTGACTGTCGCTTCAGATTCGCTAATACCACTTCCATCGCCAACGGATACCCCGCCAACAACTTCATCAAGCGCTCAAAATAATCATCCTTTTTAATCGCATTTTTCCGACTCTTCGCCTGACGTTCTAAGATTCTCTCCGCTAATTCAGTTCTCGACTCTTGGTCTAATCCTTGTAAGTGATAGATATTCTCCTTAAAAGTCCTGCGTTGCAGCCAAGTTTCCTCACTGCGAGAACCCAAAATCACCTTCGTTTTTCCCCCGACCAAATTCGTGAGAAATTCGGCGATTGCTTCCCTTTCATTCTCCGGTAAAGTATTCTGAATTGCTAACGGTTGTCCCGTCACCGACTCCAGATTATCTAAAATCAGAATATACGCCTCACTGCGGAGTTTTTGCTCTAGTTTCTTTACCCGCGCTTTCAGGTTCATCCCTTGGAAACTCGCCTGTTCAAAACGATTATAAATTCCCTGACCAATTTCATGGACAATCTGTTCTAACGTCCAAGCTTTTCTATCATAACCAAAATAGAAAATATGGGTCGCCCAGTTGGTTTTTTGCCACCATTCTCGTAGATAATTGAGTAAGGTAGTTTTTCCTGTCCCTCCCATTCCTTTGAGTAAAAGGATATTATGTTTCAGCAGCGCCTTTTCCATTTTGAGAATTTCTAAATCCCTTCCCACAAAGCCGTATTCTGGTAAAGGAAAGACATATTGATTGCCGATATGTTCCCAGTATTTTTCCTCCTCTTCTGGAGTAAATGGACGCAAATTGAGATTAATTTTACCGCGACAATAAATCACCGGTAATAACCAATCTTCTAAATCTATTATCGTATTATAATAGGCGCGGCGTTGCTTATTATTGAATAACTCTAACCGTCCCTTTCGCATCGCTTCCGTTAGGTCTTTTCCGTTCAATAATTGCTGATAAATTGGTTTCATCATCAACTTAGCTGCAGAAACCGTCACCGAATATCCCATCGCCACCACAGCTTGCATTCCCGCAGTCATCAAACGACTTCCTAAACTGGTTTCCCGATAGTCTTCTGATTCCTGGGAAATTTGCTTTGCTGACTGACAAGCATTGAGAATACAAATAGGGATATTTTTCCCAGTGAGTAAATTCGCTAATTCCGTCGCTTCTACCGGAGTCGCTTGACCTTTTTCTTCTCCTTCCAGAAACAGAAAAGCTTTTACTCCCTCATATTCTGCTAAATCCTCCAGTCCCCATCCCCTTTGATAGCGCCAAGAATCCCCGTGAACCTGTCTTTGGTACTGTTCATATTCCATTAATCCGCCATGAACATCGAAATGAATAACATGATAGTATCCTTCTCCCTTCTCATCCAGATGTCTGGTTAGTGATTCATAAGTTCCGGGACGCAAAATATCAATTTTTACCGGTATTTCACTACTATTTACCAGTTCTACCAAAGGACGGGAAATCGTGCGATAGTTGACATCAGATTCCTCATTAGGACGCGCAATCACCACCAGAAGATTGATAGTAGGATAAGTGGCCATTTGCACCGGGACAACTGTAGCCCCTCGACGCTGGCGGGAGATGATACAATCTATAGAAAAGGGACGCGGTAAATCAGGATCTTTCAGCGCTTCCCAATGTAAAGCTTGAAATTCTGGCGACTGACTTTCGATGATAATTTGCAGTTGACTTAACTGCTTTCGCAAGTCTCGATATTCCCCATAAGCATTTAAATTACTCTGGAAAACCTGTTTAAATAAATTTTCGCCATAGTTTTGGACGCTGTTGGCGGCTTTTTGCGCTTTATCCGTGTCTAGCGTCGGAAATACTAACCATTCCTCAAAGTACCATTCTAGTTGTTTTTCTTCTTGGTTAGTAAAGGGGTCAGTAACCGTAATTGGGTAGCTGTTACCGCTATCAAAATTGAGAGTAGCAGTAAAGCCACCATCGTTAATTCCTTCTTCGCGGATGGTGAGGACTAACATAGAGATAAGTTTAGAATTGTTCTATTACAACTCTTCAGCAGTTTAACGGTATTATACTGGAAAAAACCTATTGCTTTGAGCCTATGGATGTTCGAGCGGCAGTTGCCCTAGAAGCAGGAAAACCCCTAACTATTGAAACGGTAAAATTAGCCGCACCGCAAGCGGGGGAAGTGTTAGTAGAAATCAAAGCCACGGGAGTTTGTCACACCGATGCCTATACTCTCTCTGGGGCCGATCCTGAAGGCTTATTTCCCTCAATTTTAGGCCATGAGGGGGCCGGAATCGTGGTAGAAGTGGGAAAAGGTGTCACTAGCCTAAAAGTGGGGGATCATGTTATTCCCCTATACATTCCCGAATGTCGTCAGTGCGAATACTGTCTCAGCTTTAAAACCAATCTCTGTCAAGCAATTCGTCTTACCCAAGGTCGGGGAGTAATGCCAGATGGAACCAGTCGTTTTTCCCTCGATGGTCAGCCTCTTTATCACTACATGGGAACCTCGACTTTTGCTAACTATACCGTGCTGCCGGAGATTTCTCTAGCCAAGATTCGCCAGGATGCTCCCTTTGAAAAAGTCTGTTATATCGGCTGCGGAGTCACTACAGGTATCGGTGCGGTGATTAATACCGCTAAAGTGGAACCGGGGGCAAAAGTGGTGGTTTTTGGTCTGGGAGGTATCGGTTTAAACGTTATTCAAGGGGCCCGTTTGGTGGGAGCCGATATGATTGTCGGGGTCGATATCAATCCCCAGAAACAAGCTTTAGCGGCAAAATTCGGGATGACTCATTTTGTTAATCCCCAAGAAATTGAGGGGGATTTAGTGGCCTATCTGGTGGATTTAACTAAGGGTGGGGCCGATTATAGTTTTGAGTGTATCGGCAATGTCCAGATTATGCGTCAAGCTTTGGAATGTTGCCATAAAGGTTGGGGTGTTGCCACTATTATCGGTGTAGCCGGGGCCGGCCAGGAAATTAGTACCCGTCCTTTTCAATTAGTCACTGGACGGGTCTGGAAAGGTACGGCTTTTGGTGGAGCGAGAGGTCGTACTGATGTACCAAAAATAGTCGATTGGTACATGGACGGCAAGATTAACATTGATGATTTAATCACCCATGTTCTACCTCTGGCAAGAATTAACGAGGCTTTTGACCTGATGCGCCAAGGGGATTCTATTCGCAGTGTGATTACATTTTGAGCAGGGATAATGTTACCGAAAATGTCGGATGAATGCCCCCGCTACATTTTTCGACAAGATACTCACCTTTGCGGGGGATGAAATCCGACCAGAATATCAACGTCTCGACTTCGCTGGACGTTGACCCCATAGCACAATTTATACCAATTCTCTAAATGCCAACTACAGATAGAGCATCCAGGATATAACCTCGTTCAACAATTGAAACAATTACCTCTTTGTTCATTTCTTCGAGTCGTTGACCAATTAACAAACGTAATTCCTCTAAGTCTCTAGGTAGTTTCCATCTCAATCCTTTTTTTAGATATTGCCAAATCTGTTCAATTGGATTAGATTCTGGGCAATGTGGTGGCTGAAACATGAGAATAATGTTATCAGGTATTTTCAGTTTTTTTGACTTATGAAACCTGCCATTATCTAACTGTATTATCAAAATAATATCGGCAAAATATTCAGAAACTAATTCTAAAAATATTTGAAAACATTGACTGTTTAAATGAGTGAATTCGTAAAAAAAATGCTCTCCTGTCTTCGGCTCTACCACCCCATAGATATAGGTTGCTTGAAATTGACCCTGCACTTTCCCGTAAGGTTTTACCCCTTTTGCTGTTATTTTTCACCCGCTGATTGTTTTCAGTCCCAGACGAGTTTCATCTTCACATAAAAAGCGAATTTTTCCTGTATTACTCATCATTTTTATCGCCACCCAACTCAGCATTGCCAAATTTTCTAGGAGTTTTTTTTTAAAATCTTCTAACCTTTCTTCTGATTGTTCTAGGCTTTTTGGTCTAGCTATTTTTGGAGACGCTTTTAGCCGATAATATACTAATTTGTGACGGTTTTGTCCTTGGCTTCTCTCCCTAATTTTTCCTCTAACTATTTACAAATCTCGACCTGACTATCAAATCCTTCCTCTTCTTTTAATCTTTTTTCTAAGGCTTTTTCTGCCCACTGAGGAACTTTTCTTGGTCTTCCTGTACTGACTTTTTTAGACAATAATTTTTCTAGTCCTCCTTGACGATATTTTCCTAACCAATCTTGTACAGTGACTCTGTTTCTTCCTAGCATTTCCGCGGCTTCTGTCACCGTTTTTGCCTTTTTTGTCTTTAATCAGTACAATACTTGTATTCTTTCTTTTCCTGAACCAGTTTTTTCTTTTCTAAGCAGTTCCTTGAGTTCTGCTTCACTTTCAGATATTTCTATCTTATAAACTCCTGCCATATTTTTCCTTTAACTCTACTAATATGATATTCTACACTATCTGTCGTCCGATCTTGGAGAATTGGTATAAGTCAATAAACTAGATTTAATTTCATTGATTGATGTTAAAGGAAGCTGAGGTTTTAGTTGAGCTTTATTTTCGGTGGGGAGAAGGGAGGCAAAACCTTTAACCATGAGCTATTTCCTGATTAATTTTCATCAACAACAGTGAGACTAAGGCTAATGATAAATTATACAGAGGTAGCAGCGGCTAAGTCTGGGTACTGGCGGTGCAGGAGGGTGCTACAGCGAGTTCTCTACCCTATTTAGAAATCTTTGTCAAGTACAATTTATACCAAATTAGATGAACTTACCCTGCCTTGCCCATGCCTCATTCTGATGAAAACTGCTATAAATCCGTTGAGTATAGGCTACTGATGAATACAGGCACTCATGCACTCATGCACTCATGCAAAAGGGGGAATGGATAATCAGTCTTTAATAACCAGATTTAGGATCAATAGTAGTTTCTAGAATGAAGGTTTTTCGTCAAAACATCTTGGGGAATGTAAAAATATATGAAGGTATATAAAAATGTCTGGAATGTTGGAATACAATCAGGGCGAACCTCGGCTGTTAGGTCGCCTTATTCTGGAACAGTGAAAAAGGCTTGAAAAAGTTTAAGGTGAAGGAGCAGCCGGGGAATCCGATGGAGGTCGAGGTGACAATCAACCCCGATGCTTCATTGAAGAAATAATCAGGAAAGGCAAAAATTACCCATGATTTCCTCAGAAACATCAAAAAAAACACTATTAGCCCTGTTCCTAACCTTCGTAATTGCCTTCATGGCCACGTTTTGTCTGGGAGCAAACTCAGAAGTTTTAGCTGCACCCATAGCCGATCCTAGCGTTTGTCCTGCCACTCGAACCCTGAGTCCGTTCGAGAAAGATCTGCGTACCGCCCTTGGGGATAATTTGAATCCCAATGTTCTGAACTTTTCATCAGTTCCAGGACAATTATTGGCTTATGAAGGCTGTCCCGAAGAAATGGGGGCATGGTTATTATTACCCATGCCTAAAGAATCTGATCGGATGCAAGCAGTTCATGCTACTCTACTCCCTGACGGAAAAGTTCTAATCGTCAACGGGAGTAGTAACCGTAACCGATTTGAGAAGCTACCTGATCGCAACCCTGCTGATGGAGTCGATCCCTATAAAGGGGAAATAATCTTTGAAAATGCCGTTTATATTCTTAAAGATGGGGTGGATACTCGCAACAGCCAAGTTGTTGATAACACGAGTCTTTTTGACCCAGAATTGGCCAATCCTCTGAACGGAAAATTTGGCAAAGAATCGCCTTTTTCCCGCATTTCTTCTCCTATAGCGGAATGGGAGGGAGAACCTAACGATATCTTCTGTTCTGGTCATTTACAACTCCCTAATGGGGATGTTTTGTTTATTGGGGGTAGTCGCGTCTATTACCCCGGATCACAATTTCAGGGGTCTAAACAAGCGAATATTTTTCATTCGGAAACGAAAACTTGGGCAAATCCCCATTTACTGAGCGATGGTCACTGGTATCCTACTCTTGTACCCTTAGCAGATGGAGCGATTGCGGCTTTTTCTGGTTTAGGAGCCAAAGATTTTGATCGAGTCAGTCCCATTTTAGAGATTTACGATCCTAACGCCAAGGGAACTCCTAACGAGTGGCAGCATATTGATATGTCCCAACTGCCTAATAGTCCCTTCAAGACAAAGATGAATTCCCAAACTTCAACGCGGGATTTAATCGATCTCTATCCGCGCATTTTCCCCACAAAAGATGGTCGTTTTTTGATCACAGGAGATGGGGGAGGGAAAACGCCTCTAACGGTTCATAAAAGTACCAATAGTTACTTTGTTAAGTTTAACAAAGATGATAAGGGCATCTATTCCATGACCTTTGAACACGGACCACAACGCCAAGCCACTTCTAAGGTTTATGGAACCGCTTCTCTCGATCCCAGTTCCGATAAAGGAGATGTCCTACTTTATGGAGGTATTATTGGCACCAATGATATCAGTTTTGGACCGGGTAAATATGCTATTCGTGGGGCGAGTATTCCCTCCAGTGTTGAGCGTTGGAGTGCGCCTGAACCAGGTACGGAAGGAGGAGGGGAATGGAAGATTGATGAGGACTTTTTAGCCCGCATTGATGAGGATATCCTGCAAAATAGTTCTAGTAACTATCAAAATCCCCAATATGAGTATGTCAAACAATCCTCTAATTTGGGTCGCTTTGGCAAACGGGCTATGGAACTAGCGGTGATTCTTCCCACAAAACAAGTATTAGTGGTTAATGGTGGTAACTACGCCGAACATTTTCCCGCTCATCATCCTATTTTATTGACTCCCAATGCTGCCAAAGAACCAATAAAATTTAACACCAAGTTGATGAACCCGGATATTCAACCCAGACTCTATCACAATACCGCTTTGCTGCTCCCTGATGCCAGCATTTTAGTGATGGGAGGGAATAATTCTCGGGCTGGTCGTTTTGTCGATAGTGGCAAGGTAGAATTAGATATCTTTGATGATTTCTTTGTCACTCCTAAAGGATTTACCTCTAATACTGCCGAGATTTATCAACACAGTATTTATTATCCTCCTTACCTGTTTGGTTCAAGTAAGCGTCCGGTTATTGACAGCGATATTAAAGAGATTAGTTACGGACAATCTCCCACTATTTCTGTCAGTAATGCTTCAGGTCCTAATACTAAAGATTCAATGGTACTGATCAAGGCGGGTTCTGTCACCCACTCCTTTGATAATGGACAGAGATTAGTGACTTTAGAGAAAACCTATACTGAGGATGGCAAAATTAGCTTTAAAGTCCCTGAAGATAAGCATTTCTCTCCTCCTGGTCACTATATGTTGTTTTATGTTAATCAAGAGGGTAAACCATCTGAGGGCAAGATCGTAAAATTGAGTTAAGCAGATGGGCATAGATGCCAAGCTCATCTTAAAACCTTGTCATGGCCAAGGGGAGGACACTGTAAATTTTCTGCCAATAACACCCCTTGGCCTTGACCACCAAAAAATTGGCCAAGCAAACAAAGTTAACCTAACAAACTGGATGTAATCATGATTGATCTCAACAAAATCGTCGAAATTGATCCCCTAAACGATGAAGAATACCGAACCCTTGTGCAAGACTTACAAGGTAATATCATCAAAGGCAATGGACGGGAAAACGCTGTGCATCTATTCCTAAAATTCAAGGATGGGAAACAGGATCAGGTTAAGAAATGGTTAGGGGAATTTACCCGTAAGTATGTTACTTCAGCTTGGGCTCAAGCTTATGAGGCTGAAAAATATCGTGAAAAGCGCATTAAAGGAAGTGTATTTACTAATGTCTTTTTAACGGTTTTTGGTTATGAGTATTTGGGGTTAATTGGGGATGAATTGCCCTTCTCAGAAGACTTTTTTCTTGGGGGAATGAAAGATCCCAACAGTCAGATCGGATTTGCTGATCCTACGGTTGATAAATGGGACCCAGGTTTACAAAAAGACTGCCACTGTTTGCTCTTAATGGCTGATGATAATTTTCAACCCTTGCTGCACATTGTCAGAAGAGTGAAAAATAGTTTAATAGAAATCGCCGAAATTGTCCATCAAGACAATGGCTTTGTTCTGCGTAATGAAGACGGCAAAGTGATCGAGCATTTTGGTTTCCGAGATGGGGTGAGTGAACCTTTATTTGTTAAACGAGACATTGATAAAGAACGGGAGTCTAGTGATTTTTCTCAATGGGATCCTCGAGCCCCTTTAAGCCTTGCACTACTTAAAGATCCTTTTGGTAAAACCCCCGATAGTTATGGTAGCTATTTAGTCTATCGTAAACTAGAGCAAAATGTCCCCGGTTGGAACGACGATGTGGTCAACAAATTAGCTCCGGCCTTGAACTTAACAAATGATCCAGAGTTGGCCGGTGCTTATACCATGGGACGTTTTCAAGATGGAACTCCCCTAATTCTGAGTGATTCCCCCACGGACGATGATAGCAATAACTTTAATTATCTTAACGACAAAACTGGGTCTAAATGTCCCTTTCATTCCCATATTCGCAAGACTAACCCACGGGGAGATACAGGACATTTAATTGCGACGGAAGTTCCTCTAGAAGAAGAAAAAATGCACCGTATTGTACGTCGGGCTGTTAGTTACGGAGAACAAGACCGTCACGAAGCCAAAGAAACCGGTTCGGGTTTGTTATTCTTATGTTTCCAAAGCAATATTACCAATCAGTTTGCCTTTATGCAAAAGCGTTGGGCTAATACAGGAGGGTTTATTGAACAAGGTACTGGAACAGATCCCGTTATTGGTCAAGGGGGGCCGTTTACAGAAGGCTATAGTTGGCCGAAAACCTGGGGAAGTACAGAACGAATTCGGGCTGATTTTTCCCACTGGGTCACCTTGAAAGGGGGTGAGTTTTTCTTTACCCCTAGTCTGAGTTTTCTAGAATCCTTAAATGAAGATTCTGTCCCTCAAAAACGTTTGAAGGTCAAGCACAGTGGCAAAAACCTCAATCTTGCTGATCCTAGTGCAGGCCTCGAAACGAATGCTATTCAATCTACTTCCAGTCCCGATGATAGTCAGGTTTGGCTATTAGAAGAAGCTCAAAAAGGTTATTGTTTTATTCGCAATAAGCAAAGTGGCTTAGTTTTAACGGTGGGAGCTGTCACAGGAGATGTGCAGAATGTTTACGCCACTATTAAACATGGTGGAGATACCCAACTTTGGGAGATGATAGACAATGGCCAGGGTTACTATCACATTGTTTCTAAAACCAACCATAAAGTTTTAGATGTGACTGCTTCTAGTCAAGATGAGGGTGCTAATGTCATCGTCTTTTCCCAGAAAACCAGTGATCAAGATAACCAACTTTGGCAGTTAGAGAACGTCTAATATACAGCGTTTTGTGAATTAGTGCGGTGCACAGTAGCGCCGCACTTTCAGTTATCAGTGAAAAGCTTACATTAGGTTAAGAAATACTTGACAAAAGACTCTTAACTATATGTCTGCGCCAGTTTCCTTTCCCGAAATCTTGATCGCCACTATCACGGAACCAATTAGGGTTTGCTGAATAAATCTAAAAACCTTGTTGGATAAGACTTTTGGACTTTTTTGAAATCCAAAAGTGCCTGGCATGGGAGTGATCAGGGGGAAATTCAGGTACTTTTTCCCTGAAAATTAGGTAATTGACCCCCTCAAAATCGGTAAAACCCCACACCCCACACCCTACACCTTACACCCTGCTTCTAGGAAAAACTTTTTCAGCAGACCCTAGGTAGATAGGGAGCGAGGGCAGCAGAAAAAAAATTCTGGTTCCACCCTATTGTTCATCTCAATTTAGGTGTTCAATGTCGGTAATAATCGGTAAAATCACCGTGATCTTTGTGCCTTTTCCTTCCTCACTTTCCAGGTAAATTTGTCCTTTGTGCGCTTCCACACAGCGTCCGACAATGGCTAATCCTAATCCCGTTCCTTGAATATTATCGACATTGCTACCGCGATAAAAAGGTTTAAATAAATGTTCTTGATCTTTGCTGGGAATACCAATTCCTCGATCGATAATTTTAAAGACTACCTGCTCGGATTCGACAATAATCTTAAATTCTACGGGGTTGCCTTGGGGTGAATATTTGAGAGCATTTCCCAGTAAATTTGTCAAGATATGTTTAATTAAATTTATATCCCAAAGTCCTCTTTCTAAGCTGCCCTCAATTTGGAAAATAATTGCTAATTGCGGCTCCGGCTTAACCGTAAAAGATTCTACCAATTTCTGACAATAATCCAGCAAATCCACCGGATCAAATTGACAGTATAATCTCCCGGAATCGGCCCGGCCAATTAATAACACTTCTGTGAGCAATTGATCCATGTCTTTAATGGCCGATCGAATCATGCGAAAATAGCTAACTTGCTGATCTTTTGTCAACCGATCGCGACTTTCTTCTAATAATCCAGCCGAGAGTAAAATTTTATTTAAAGGATTGCGAAAATCGTGGGATAACATGGAAACAAATTCAGTTTTTAACTGATTTAATTCCTGAGCTTTTTCCAGTTGATTAGTGCGTTCAATCACGCTCATTTTTAAAGCTTCGTTCGATTCTCGTAAAGCTTCCTCCATCTGTTTTCGCTCGATCGCATAACATAGCGATCGAGTTAAAATTTCTAAACTTACTTCTCTTTTAATTAAATAATCCTGCGCTCCCTGACGCAGTGCTTGCAAGGCCAAATTATCATCATTAGTATTAGTTAAAACCACGATCGGCAATTTCGGAGCCGTAATCAAAAGGGGAGCTAAGGATTCCAAACCCTGACTATCTGGTAAAGTTAGATCTAATAAAATTACATCAAAATTTGTTTGTTGTAACAAAGAAATAGCCTCGGATAATCTTGAGACATTAACCAGATGAAATTCTTTTTTTTCATTACCCTTAAGAATTTCCTTTAATAATCGAGCTTCGGCTAAATTATCCTCGATTAAAAGAACTTTTATATCCTGCGAGAGTCCCATTTTTTAATCAAGAGTTAAAGAGATTTGGGAGGTTAGGAAGTGGGGTGTGGGGTGTGGGGTGTGGGGTGTGGGGTGTGGGGTGTGGGGTGTGGGGTGTAGGGTGTAGGGCGTGGGGAGAATAAAGCTGCCTCCTGCCTCCTGCCTCCTGCCTGCTGACGACCGACTCCTGATAACTGATAACTGATAACTGATAACTGATCACTGATCACTGATAATGATTCACTCCCCGGGTAAAGTAGCGGTTTCTAACCAAAAAGCCTCGATATTTTTGACAATTTTGAACAAATCGTTGAGATTGCGCGACTTGGTTATATAACAATTAACGTGCAGTTCATAGCTATAAAAAATATCCTCCTCGTTGCGAGAAGTGGTTAAAACCACCACAGGAATTCTTTTTAAACTGGGATCGTTTTTGATTTCCGCTAACACCTCCCGTCCGTCTTTTCTGGGTAAATTCAGATCGAGAAGAATCAGATTAGGACGGGGAGAATCGAGATACTCCCCTTCTCGACGCAGATAATCCATGGCGTTGACACCATCCCTAACGATAACTAATTCGTGCGGGACGGTGCTAGTTTTTAATGCCTCTTGGATGAGGCGAATATCAGCTTTGCTGTCCTCCACTAATAAGATAATTTTGTGTGGCACGTCCTCGCCAGCGCTCACGCTCGTTACCTCCTAGGGGAATTGTAAAACAGAAAACCGCTCCTTTGCCTAATTGGGATTCTACCCAAATTCGTCCGCGATGACACTCGATAATTTTCTTGCAAATCGCCAAACCCATACCTGTGCCGGGGTACTCGTCGCGGGTGTGTAGTCGTTGGAAAATCACGAAAATGCGTTCGGAAAATCGGGGATCGATACCAATTCCATTATCGGTGACAGAGAACAGCCATTCCTCCTCTTGACGTTGGGCAGCAATATGAATAGTGGGAGTTGCTTTTCCCCGGAATTTAATGGCATTACCGATGAGATTTTGGAACAATTGCATTAACTGGGTTTTATCTGCCATGACAATTGGCAAAGGATCAACGGTGATTATAGCTTGACTTTCCTGAATTCTCCCTTTCAGGTTAGCGAGAGCTTTTTCCAGTGCCAGATTAGCATCGATGGTATTAAACTCTACCGCCTGCATATCCACTTTCGAGTAAGCCAGCACATCATCTATTAATGTTTGCATCAAACTGACACCTTCGACGGCAAAAGTAATAAATTCTTTAGCATCTTCGTCCAGTTCTTCGGTGTAGCGCATTTCTAGCAACTGCACATAGTTGGCGACTTGATTGAGGGGTTCCTGTAAATCGTGGGAGGCGACGTAGGCGAATTTTTTTAATTCGGCGTTTGATAGTTCCAAATCCCGCGCTAAACGGGCCAATTCATCGGCTTGTTTTAAGATGATATTGACGATCGCTTTTCGTAATTCTAGTGCGGCGTTAATTTCTACTGCTTTCCAGGGGAAAGATTTGAGGCGAACGGTTTCTTTCCAGAGGGAGAAAGATTTACGCGGACAGAGACGAATATCACCATCTATGGCAGTCGTTTCCATCGCTTTACCCGGATCACCACCCCAGTTCACGGTTTGAATTACTTCCGGACGAAACCAGAGGAGATAATTACGTTTAGAAATGGGAATTGCTAGTAAACCACTGGCAATGTCTTTAAACTTACCCGCATCGGCATAAATTCGCGGTAAGGAATTGGTATAGTAAACATCTTCATGGACGTTTTTTTCTAGCCAAGTAATCAGATAATTTAGTTCTTCTTCGCTCGGTGTTACTCCAATTAAGGTATAATTGCCGCCTAAACAAATAGCAGCTCCCGTGGCTTTAGTTAGATCGAGCAGATTCGGTTTATGGGCAATTAATCCATCAATAAAGTTATTAGCTTCCGCCATATAATCGATTAATTGCGATTGCACAAAGGTTAATTTTACTCGATAGTCATAATCCTCGGTTTCTTCCCGTGCCGATATTTCCGAGAAAATTACTCTTCCTAAGAACTCACAAGCTTTACGGAGTTCGTAGGGTACATATTTAGGGGTGCGGTGATGACAGGCAATAATGCCCCAGAGACGTTTATTTTCAATCAGAGAAATGGTTAGAGATGCTCCCACTCCCATATTATGCAGGTATTCTAAATGACAGGGAGAAGCACTTCTAAGACTGGACAGGGTTAAATTTAAGGGTTGTTGGGTTTCGGGATGAAGACTAGGCACTAGATCGACGGGTTCAGAGGTAGCATCGGGAATCTGTCGAATCCAATTAGCACTTAATAAATTTCGTGCCGGGAGAGGGATATCGGAAGCGGGATAACGTAAACCGAGATAGGGTTCTAGTTGCTCTATTTTGTCTTCTGCTATCACATCACCGTTATCTTCTTCGTCGAATTTGTATAACATAACTCGATCGAATCCTGTCATTTTTCGCACTTCTTTAACGATGATATTACAGAAATCTTTCAGGCTACGGGTGGCTTCAAGTTTATCGATCGAAGTTTTGGCTAGGTGATAGAATCTCAGGAAAGGAATGTTTTCATAGGAGATAGCTGGTTCTAACTCTAAAATCAGCATTTGTTCGGCGTTGCGGTGAAAAATAGCATCAAAGACAGCAAAATCATCCCCTTTAACCCGCGCCCAAATTTTGGAGGGATTGATAGCATCAAAATCGTTATTTTCTATGGCTGATTTTAGAGGATCGATCTGAAAGGGATCGAAGATTTCCTCTAGGGTTTTACCGATAATTTCCCCCGGAGAAATACCCAATAAACTGCGGCTATTACTGCTAGTTTGACTGACTTTTAGCTCCGGTTCGCTGAGAACTAAAAGCACCCCGTGCGGTTGAATTCGGTTATAGAGATGGATCGGTTCCCGTTCGATCGAAGTTGGGTTAATTGTCTCGGTTAGAACTTCCATGTGTATTGCCCCCAGAGGATTTTTGCCAAGTGGAAAACTCTTTGTTTATTAAAACTATTTCTTCTCACTTTCAGGGAGCGATCAAGAATAAATTTACTTCTCTTAATCCCAGGCCATCAAAAGTAATAAAACTTTAATTAATCAGTTATCTATCGATCGAGCAGTTCTGTTCAGTTCCCTTTATTATAATCAGTTTTTCTCTGAGAATCTATGGTAATTTGTTAAGAATTAAGATTTAATGTTACAAGGGACAGATAATTCTTAATAAAAATATACAGTAGGGTGTGTTAGCGAAGCGTAACACACCAAAATCGGCTCTTCGGTTTGTGTTATGCAATGGACGGGGGTTATAAGGGATGGAACCCTTATATAGAAAGGCATTTAGCGATTTTTGTCAATTATTTCTTATCTAGAGCGAACTAATCAATTAAGTCTCTTGCCAGATAAGGATTTA
>NZ_JAPZQJ010000117.1:0-25287 GCF_027530405.1 Microcystis sp. LE19-41.2A
AAGGAGTGTTAAATGGCATTAACAGTGCTATCTTTTCACTGATTACTGTTTACTGTTTACTGATTACTGTTCACTGAAAGGGGTATTCGTGAGAGAGGAAGGGTAAAGGGATTAATTCTCCTGTTGCCTCGCCGATTTGTACTTTCAAACCCTCTCCTCCCGCTTTTGTTTTCACATAACCCAAGCCAAAATCCTCCAGCACACTGGTGAGTAAACCGACTTTTTGCGCTTCTAAAATAATCGGGGTATTGCTGGGGACGGGTTGGCTAAGTTTTATGCCCCAAAGTCTTTGTTTTACGCCTTTATAGGTGTTGAGACGGGCGATAGTTTCTTGACCAATATAACAACCCTTATCAAAAACGATCGCTCGCCATAAACCGGCCTCTAAAGGGTTATAGTCTTCGGTTAATTCTCGATCGACTGCCGGTCGGCCTTGATGGATTCTCAGGTATTCCCACACCTGCTCATCGGCGGGAGTAACGCCATTTTTAATTAAATTTTCCCAGAGGGGACCGGCTTCGGCGGCGGCAACGATTAAAGTATATCCGGGTAGGTCTAAGCCGGTACCGACGGCCAGTCTCAGGGGGGGTTCAGAAAGGAGATAATGACTATGCTGCACCCCCGTTAAAATCTGCTCTGGAATGGCGATTTTTTGCAGGTATTGCCCGCTTTCAGTACCGATTAGGGTAAAAATGGCAAAATTATCGGTTAAGTCGCTAATTTCCACTTTATCGAAGGGGAAAATATAGCGATCGATCAATTCCAGTAAAAATTGACGACGTTGGGGAGAAACGAGGATGAGGAGGGAATCATCGCCGGCGTAAACTGTGACAAAATCGAGGGTACGACCGGTAGAGTTAAGGAAAATTGTCTCACAACCCTGACCCGGTTTCAGGCGATCGATAGCGTTACTGGTTTGATTGTGGAGAAAACGCAGTCGGTCCTGGCCTTTTAATTCTAATAAACCCCAATCGGAGCGATCGATTAAAATTGTTTGGGATGCTAAACTTTGGGGATCATTGTGGTAATCTTTCAGAAAATTAGCGGCATACTCTGCCTTGATCGTGTCTAAATCTGCTTTCATTGGGGTAAATTAGCGAATAATTGCTTAATAATGCGCTCGGTTTTCGTTTCCAAACTCTGCCAATCTAGTTCACCGGTGGGGTCGAGGAGACTGGTATCGATGGTGACGCTCTCTCCCTCATCGGTGGGATAATCGAGAAAACAGACTTGAAAACAAAGTTCCCAAATATTTACAGTAACGGAGCGATCGAGATAAGTCAAACAGAGCAGATAACTGGGATAGGGATCTTGAATTTCTGTATAAGTTCCTTTCCAGAGGGAATTTTCTAACTGTTTACGCAGATTATCCAGCACCCGAATAAATGCCGGTTGCATTAATAATTGTGCCTGTTCCCAAGCGGTAATATCTTTAAATTTTGGATTCATCTTATCAGTTATCAGTTATCAGTTATCAGTTATCAGATTTGAGGATTAAGTGGGGGGATCCCCCCTGCCCCCCTTGATAAGGGGGGATCTGACAATTTTTAACACCCACCTACTTATTAAGTGAGCAATATTAAATAGACAAAGACATACATTTCAGCCCTAGAACTATTTTGTTTAACTCTTGGAGATGTCTAATGGCATTAACAGTGCTGTTTTTTCACTGGTTACTGTTTACTGTTTACTGTTTACTGATCACTGGTTACTGTTTACTGATAACTGATAACTGATTTAGGCTGTTACTAGGGTTGCTTCCTTAGCTGCCATCATTTTCATCAGGTCTAACATCCGGCAGGAGTAACCCCACTCGTTATCGTACCAAGAGACGACCTTAAAGAAATTGGCATTAAGTTGAATGCCAGCTTTAGCATCAAAGATACTGGAATGGGGGTCGGTGATAAAGTCACTCGATACCACTTCCTCATCGGTATAACCGAGGATGCCTTTCATCGGTCCTTCGCTGGCGGCTTTCATAGCGGCGCAGATTTCCTCGTAACTGGTGGCTTTTTCGGTTTTAAAGGTTAAATCCACCGCCGAAACGTTGGGAGTTGGCACACGGAAGGCCATCCCGGTTAATTTGCCTTTTAGGGAAGGAATAACTAGGGTTACTGCTTTTGCTGCTCCCGTGGAGGAGGGGATAATATTTTGACCAGCGCCGCGACCACCGCGCCAATCTTTTTTCGATGGACCATCCACGGTGGGTTGAGTGGCGGTCATCGAGTGTACCGTGGTCATTAATCCTTCCGCTAGTCCGAAGTTATCGTTAATAACTTTGGTGATCGGGGCTAAACAATTGGTGGTACAACTAGCGTTAGAGACGATCAGATCTTTAGCGGGATCGTACTCATTGTCGTTAACGCCCAGTACAATAGTACGAATTTTGTCGGGATCTTTGGTGGGTGCGGAGATAACCACCCGTTTGGCCCCGGCTTCTAGGTGTTTTCCTGCCCCTTCCGCGGTGGTAAATAAACCAGTGGACTCGACCACATAATCGGCCCCGGTTGCACCCCAGGGCAGTTGAGCGGGGTCTTTAATGGAGTAACAGGGGATAAACTTACCATCCACGACGATGCCATCTTCTTTTGCTTCTACCGTACCCTGAAAACGTCCGTGGGTGGAGTCGTATTTGAGCAGATAGGCAATATTATCGGAGGGAACCAGATCATTTATACCAACAAACTCGAAATCAGGATTTTGGATACCCGCCCTAAAAACGAGGCGACCGATACGACCGAATCCGTTGATGGCGACTCTTACTTTTGTCATGAAAAAAACTCCTTTGCAGCTGCGATAAGCTTAGGCACGATCAAGAAAAAACAATCCGAGAATTGATTAGCCTGTAGAGAATCACTATATATGCTAATCAGCTTTTATTGATCGCTAGATGAAGTATAGAAAGATTTTAAGTTTCAGTGCTTCCAAGATAAAAAATAATAAATTTTCTACCCTAGTCTTCCCCGCCACCGGCATCGAGAAAACCTGATTAGGCCTTGGCCGACCAACGAGATTCTGATTATATAGCCTTTTGGGAAAAGTTGACATTAAAAAATCATTAAAAGCTTTCTGAGAATGATTGATACCTAAGTTAAGAACATATTAATATGCCTTTAAAAGCCATTTAAAAACCCCGCCCGACTGACATAAATTCCCCTAGCCGGATTGGCAAAATATAGCTTATTTTAATAGTTTTTTACCCTCCGAAAGGTTAGACTCTTGATTACAGTTTGAAAACTGACCGAGGGTTAACCCTCTCGATGGAGAAATTGTCTATCAACTCTCTTAATCTCATCCTTCATAGATATTGGAGAAATATTCATGGTATCCGCACCAGAAAGACCCTTAACAGAACAAAATCCCCTTTCTCAAGACGAACTCTACAAAACCCATGCCTATTGGCGCGCTTGTAACTATTTAGCTGTAGGTATGATTTATCTGCGCGATAATCCCCTGCTCAAAGAACATCTTAAACCCGAACACGTTAAGTATCGTTTACTTGGTCACTGGGGAGCAAGTCCGGCCTTAAGTTTTACCTACGTTCACCTCAACCGTTTAATCAAAAAATACGACCTCGATGTGATTTTTATGGCCGGTCCCGGCCATGGGGCGCCGGGGGTACTCGGTCCGGTTTATCTAGAAGGAACCTATTCGGAAATTTACCCCGATAAAAGTGAAGACGAGGAAGGATTACAAAAATTCTTTAAACAATTTTCTTTTCCCGGTCACATCGGTAGTCACGTCACCCCCGAAACCCCCGGTTCTATCCATGAGGGCGGCGAACTGGGTTATAGTGTTTCCCATGCCTACGGTTCTGTTTTTGACAATCCCGACCTAATTACGGCCGTGGTGGTGGGTGATGGGGAAGCTGAAACCGGTCCCCTTGCTACCGCATGGCACTCGAATAAATTCCTTAACCCGATTCGCGATGGTGCGGTACTGCCAATTTTAAACTTAAACGGTTATAAAATCGCTAATCCCACCATTCTCTCCCGTATTTCGACGCACGAGTTAGAAAGTCTCTTTGTTGGTTACGGTTACACTCCCTACATCGTCGAATGTAAGGAAGATGAAGACCTCATGCACTGCCATCAAAAAATGGCCGCTACCCTAGAACACTGTATCAATCAGATTCGCTCCTATCAACAGGAAGCTCGCAGCACGGGTATTGCTAAACGTTACCCCTGGCCGATGATTATCCTCCGGTCTCCCAAGGGTTGGACAGGTCCGAAAAACGTTGATGGTCATAAAGTGGAAGGATTCTGGCGCGCTCACCAAGTCCCCATGGGGGCCATGCAGGAAAACCCCGAACACTTGAGAAAATTAGAGGAGTGGATGAAAAGCTATAACCCGGAGGAATTATTTGACTATACCACGGGTAAATTTAAGCCAGAATTTAAAGAACTCGCTCCTAGGGGTCATCGTCGCATGAGTGCTAATCCGCACGCTAACGGCGGATTGCTGCGGAAAGACCTAAAAATGCCCGATTTTCGTCAGTATGCCGTAGATGTCACCCACCCGGGCCAAGTGGAAGCAGAAAACACGGGAGTGATGGGGGTATTTTTGCGGGATGTAATGCGAAATAATATGACTAATTTTCGCGTTTTTGGTCCCGATGAAACTGCTTCTAATCGTTTAGCGGCTCTCTATGAAGTGACTAAAAAAGCTTGGTTAGCTGATACCTATCCAGAGGATTTAGATGGTAGCCAATTATCTCCCGATGGTCGGGTGATGGAGATGCTGAGTGAACATACTTTAGTCGGTTGGTTAGAGGGTTATTTATTATCCGGTCGTCACGGTTTATTTCACTCCTACGAGGCTTTTGCCCATGTTATTGATTCCATGTTCAACCAACACGCTAAATGGCTCGATATCTGCAAAAATCATGTGCCTTGGCGTGCTTCTGTTTCCTCTTGGAATCTGTTATTATCCTCGGTAGTTTGGCGGCAGGATCACAATGGTTTTAGTCACCAAGACCCCGGTTTTATCGATTTAGTAACCAATAAAAGTGCCGACGTGGTGCGGGTTTATCTTCCCCCCGATGGGAATTGTTTATTAAGTGTGGCTAATCACTGTCTCAAGAGCAAGGATTACACTAATATTATCGTTGCTGATAAACAGAAACACCTGCAATACTTGACCATTGAAGAAGCAATTAAACACTGCACCAAAGGTATCGGCATTTGGGATTGGGCAAGTAACGATGATGATGGAACTAATCCCGATGAACCAGATGTAATTATGGCTTGCTGTGGGGATATTATCACTAAAGAATCTTTAGCAGCAACGGCAATTCTGCGGGAGGAATTCCCTTACTTAAAAGTTCGCTTTATCAATGTGGTTGATCTGTTTAAATTACAGTCGGAAAGTGAACATCCTCATGGTTTATCGGAACGGGATTTTGATAGTTTATTTACCCCTGATAAGCCAATTATCTTTAATTTTCACGGTTATCCTTGGCTGATTCATAAACTTACCTACCGTCGCAGTAATCAGGAACGTATTCATGTGCGCGGTTACAAAGAAGAAGGGAATATTAATACTCCCCTAGAATTAGCGATTCGTAACCAAGTTGATCGTTTTCATTTAGTAATAGATGTGATTGATCGCGTGCCGAAATTAGGTTCTGCTGCTGGTCATGTGAAAGAACGGATGAAAAATGCTATTATCGATAATCTCGATTATGCTTTTACCAATGGCATCGATAAGGACGAGATTACTAACTGGAAATGGCCCTATTAATTAGGCTAGAAAGTGGTTTAGGTGATGATAATTTATTAGTTTATCGATAAATTTCATCTTCCTATTCCACCTAAATAAAATATTCTTTATTTTCTACAGGGTGAGAGTATCTCAAAAGCTATTGACAATTGGTCAATTTTGTGATCCGCATGGGTATTTCAGGTGATACCAGTCAATCAGAATAGTTACGAAATCTTAACAATTAAGATGGCAAATTCTCCTCAAATTTGGATCATTTCATAATCAAAAGTTTACTTTGTCAAGGATTGTTAAGATGCGCTTGCCCTAAGGTTTTTACCGTTGAAAAGGGTTAATTAGATTTAATTTACTGATCCAATTAAAATCATCAATATTGCGAGTTACAATTGTTAAATTATAAACGAAAGCTGTTCCCGCAATAATGGCATCTCCTAAGGACATCTTTCTGATTTGTTTTAAAGTTACTGCTTGGTTAATTACAGGTTGAGAGATGGGTAAAATTTGAGAAGCATTAAAAAATTCTTCAAAATAGACTTTATCCTGATGAGTTAACCGATGGTAGCCTAAAACTTCCAGATAGGATAAAGCAGATACATAAGGAGAATTTTCTGCAATAAACTCCCGGAGAAACTCATTTTCCAATTGAGCGGCATAGATAATAATATTACTATCTAATAACATGATTTAATCCCGATCAGGAAGAGAGCGATCGCACCGATTTTGTTGTTGCCACTGTTGGGTATCAACATCAGTAAAAGTATTATTATTAGCAATTTTTTTCAAAGCATTGGCCATTTTTTGACCGTTAGATCGATTTTCACCAATAATATTTTCTTCTAGTAAGGTAATATAAACATTAACAGGATATTCGGAGTTGATTTCAGGGGTTTCATCAAGCCATTGAAGGGTATTATTTTTCAAAATTGCTTTAAAGGTTTTTACCATAGTTTTCTCCGCCGTTAAATGATACAGGATAAATGATTCAGACTAGCCCTAACCCAATTTTAACACAAGACCAACCCAACAAACTCCCCTGAACTCAATCTTTTAAATTAACGTCTTTGGATCATTTCATAATCAAAAGTTCATTACCAGAGCGAAAAATTACGCAAAATGGTGATAGTCACTTTACCTGTTTTTAAGGCAGGCTAATTTATCGACGATGACTGGGTGAAAATTAATCATTAAATCAATTTATAACAAGCAATCGAGGGTTTTACTATCGCGTTAATGTACCTTAAAAAGGTAGCTATCACTTTATTTTAGCTTTTGGAAATAAAATTAAGATAAAGCGTACTAGAATAGATAATTTCTTCGTTTGAAAAAAACGTATTCAATCATCTATTTTAATAAATGTTCTATTTCTTCATCTGTAAAACCAAATTGTCTAAAAATTCGTAAAACATAAGCAGGGGACATTTCTTTTGCACCTATATCGATAGGAACGATTCGACGTTGATTATACAATACTCTACAATATAAACGATGATCACCTTTTCCTTATCGATAAAATTGACAGCCTCCTTTTTCAAGAATTTTGATTAGTGCTTTGGGTTTAAGAGAAGGAATATTTTTAGGCATAAACTTTTCTGAGTTCGTAAGTTTCGGGAGTTTCAGAATCTCCCACAGTTAAAAATTCATGAAGTTCGTCTATAGGAATAGGACTGGTATATATATTGGCTTGATCATGATAAATCTCCCAAAAAGATTCAATCGCTTCTTTTAGTTTCTCCATAGCTTTTTCCTGAGTTTCTCCTTGTCCAACTAATCCATTTTCAAGACATAATGAAACCCAATAATCTGCACTTTTTCTCAGAATAACGGTATAAAAGTTCATGGTGATTGTTCTGTTTAAATTTTAATCGGGGATTAGAATTTACTCCAGCTTAATTTTAACACAAGACCAACCCAACAAACTCCCCTGAACTCAATCTTTTAAATTAACGTCTTTGGGTCATTTCATCAATAGACAATAAATAAAGTGCATTATACTTTGTTAATGCACCCGCTCAGAAAAGCGATCGCTTAGGATAATATATGATTATGCAATTACTAAAACGGACTCGGTAGAATTTCGCTAAATCTCTTAATAGCTTGTTTATGTTTTAAAATAAGACTGATTAGATGATGAGTGGTACAATTTCCAATCCTCAGCCAGATGAACTTTGGAGGTTGGCCATACAACAAACTCCGTTGATAAAAATCAGAATCTTTCGAGACAATTATCAATCCATTGATAGGCGCATATTGCCAAATCCTTTGATCGGGAAACCCTTTTAGGCTACAATCTCTAACATGAGCGCTATCGGGAAAATGTGATACCAGTAACAGAGGTAGTTTAGGTGATAAGTTTTCGTCAAATAGCAGTTTCATAGGGAATAACCATTAAACGACGATCCCGCTCGGCGGCAAATGCAAAACAGGCTTGTATATCTTCTAAGGTAAGATCGGGGAAATCATCTAATATTTCTTCAATAGTCATCCCTCCTCCTAGATAATCAAAAATATCTGCTACTGCAATACGAGTATTGACAATGCAAGGTTTGCCACTGCGAATGTCTGGGTTAATCACAATCCGATCTCGATATTTAGCTGCAAAAGACATAGTAATAACTGTTGTTGACTAATGATTATTATAGCTTAATGTTAATTGTACTTTAAGCTTGATAAATCTTAAAACCAAAACCCTCGACTTTTAGGTTTCAAAAATTCTATTATCAATAAGCTGCATTACACTACCTTAATCCACTCTAAAAGAGCGGCGATCGCACTTTTGATGTTAAACTAAGATCAGAAAACTTTTTCTATCATTTATGAAAAAACTTAGAGTTTATATCGATACATCAGTCATTGCAGGCTGTTTAGATGATGAATTTTCCTTAGAGTCCAATCAATTGATGGAAGCCATTAAGCAAGAAAAGTTTATTTTGTTAATGAGTGATATCATTGTTAGCGAATTAATTAATGCCTCCCAATCGGTTAAAGATATTTTATTATCGATTCCGCAGAGAGTTATTGAAGTAGTTAAGATAACAGCTGAAGTTTTACAGTTAAGGGATGCTTATATCAATGAAGGAGTTGTTACATCAAAGTCTATTAATGATGCTACTCATGTAGCGGCTGCTACAATAGCTAGAGCGGCTGCAATCATATCATGGAATTTTAAACATATTGTGCGCCTAGATAAAATGAAAGGCTATAATCAAATTAATTTACTCAATGGCTACGGGATTTTGACTATTATTTCTCCTTTAGAGGTAACAATTGATGAAGCCAACGACAATTAAAAAAAGTTTTGACTGTTTAGCTTTTAAACAAACCAGTCAAGAAAAAATTGCTGAAGACATGAAAAATCTCAGCTATTCAGATCAGATTGAATATCTTCAAAAAAAGATTAATGAAAGTGATTTAAGGTTATGGTGGGAATCTATCAATAACAAGAAATAAGGCGCATTATACTCTGTTAATGCACCCGACAAAATAAGCGTGCTGCTACGCAGTGCTTTCAGTATCACACTCAGTCTCCAAAAATGCTCTCAAATATCTCACGCTTGACTCTAAAGTTAATTTCTCTAAGTCTTTGATAAAAAATCTCCAAATTTTCAATTTCTATCTTTCCTTCTTTGAGAAGTTTACGAATAATCGCTAAAGTTCCTTTAACATTTAAGCCTAAGTGTAGTGCTTCTTTTCTTGCTGCAAAGTCATCAAGGATGATATAATCAGTTTGTAATTCTATTCCTAAAGTAATGGCATCAGATTCACCTTTCCCTAAACGTTCATTTAAACTATTTGCTAGAGAGATTAATTTAATATTTAGGATAATTAATTTCTGTTGATTGATCAGCTTATTAAGAGTCTCTGAAGATTAATCTTGTTTGGCATTAATTTCTTGTTGTACGGTTGCAGGCAAATAAAAATTATCATTAGAATATAGGAATTTTTCTAAAAATCCTAACTGAGACAAAAAGATTAAAGGGGAAGAATTGAAAACAATTTTCATAGAGATTACCATTTTTTTTCTCTATCTATGTCTTCTGTAGTAAGATAAGAAAAATCGATTCTCATTAATTCTAAAATTTTCAAGAACATTTCTGTATCTATTTCCATGATTTCTGCGGCTTTATGAAGACTGATGATGCGAGAAACTAAAGCACCCACCACAAAAATAAATTGTTCTTTTTGTTCAATATTATCAAATAATTGTATTTCGGCGGCAATTTCTTGAAAAGTAATCGAAGTATTCATTGTCTTGCTAAGTTTCATCAATTAAGACATATCTAACTTAATTTTAACGCAAAATCAACCCAACAAACTGCCCTTATCTCAATCTTTTAAATTATAGACAACAAATAAGGCGCATTAACAAAGTATAATGCACCCGATCAAAAAGCGATCGCACTACGGCTACAGCGGCCGATGTCCACGCATTAACACGGTTGCGAGCTTTCTTTTCCGCTTCTTTGAGAGAACAAATTTTTAGTCTTTCCTTATTAAATCAAATCATATGAAACTTTTTTAAGCTCTTTTGTGTTTACATCATAACAATTGCCGTTAACATCAAAATACTCGCTGAGTACACTACCTCGACAGATAAGCTTTGTCCCACCGAACCAAGTAACTCGGACAGTTAATTCTTGACGACAGTTCGGGCATAGAGGATTTCTCTCTTTGTTCATCTGACTGTGATGGAAAGGATTCATTTTGTTTACTCCTTTAAAAGGTCAGCTAAAGTTTTTGGTCAGTTAACACACTATGAAAAAAAGTTACGAATAGATTGCCACAGACTACGAAGACCATCCTTAATTTTCAAATAGATTGAGTATAGAGTGTTTGAAAGCCATTCGGCAAAAGCTTCAAGAGAAGCTAAAATGATTGCTTTAAGTGCATCATCTAAGCTGTCTAAATAGTCAATTACAGTTTGTTTTTCGCGATCACTTAGTGCCATAGTGTCTCCATGAATTCAGATTTATGAAAAAAAGTCACGAATTGATTGCCATAAGCTTTGTAAAAAATCTTTGATTTTGAGATAAATCTCATATAAATTTCTACTAAGCCAATTGCCAAACGATTCATGGCTTTTCAAAGCTTTCTTCTTTTCTTGTTCATCTGCATTACCAAGAGCCTCAAGAACCCATTGTTTTTCTTCTGGTGTTAGTGCCATTTGATCTCCACTAAATTCATAAACAGGTCATAACTATAAAAGAAAATAGTTTCTTCAGAAAATTGGGGTCTTGTATCAAAATCAAGTAGATGGCATACAAAATAACCTTTAGCCAATTTATAAAGGACGATTGTGAAGATAAAACTTTTCTTGATTCTGCTTGGTCAAGTCGATCAAGTTCATCAATAATTCGTTGCTTTTCCTCTGGTGTTAACGCCATAAAATACTCTTTTCTAACTTCTAACGTTGTGGTGTAGGTGCGTCTTTGAGCCATTCAGCGACTTTGACAATCATTTCTTCATCGTCTGCTAAATCTTTTGCATCTGCTTGTACGATTAGAAGAACTAGATCACAGGAAGGAATTGTATCTTGATAGATTTTTTCATATTCGCGATCTTCTGCTAGACTGCGACCATATCCGGGTAAATCAACTACACTAAGAGTACCTCCTGTAGATAACTCAAATTCTTTCATTTGAGCAGATGTAGTACCAACTATTGTATGGCTTGTTTTCCATTTAGCATTAAATAAGCTGTTAATTGTGGTTGTTTTACCAACTCCCGCTTTACCAAAAATAGCAACTTTTGGAGGGAGGGAGCGTTCTTGTCTAAATTTATCTAGGACTAGATTTAGATCATCTTCTGAAAGAATCTTCTTCATTTCTTCAAACATTCGATCTTTATCTGTTGATGTTCTACTAGACTTTTTAGCCTCACGTTCCCGACGCTGTTGATCCGCAAAAGCTTTAACTTCAGGATCAGCTAATTCAAAAGGATCGGCAGGTTGCACATTATCTAGCTTGAAGCCAGCATAGGCATTGCTAACAATTTTTGTTAATAACGGAAGAAGGCGATAACGCTTCAATGCCGAATAATACTCGATGTTATCAGTTGAAATATCAGCATATTTTGCTAAACGTTGAGTTAAATCATTACATCTTCTAGCAATTTCCTTTGCCGCCCTTTCCTCGGGCATATTCATGCGCTCATTCCAACCATTAGCGACTATTTTATCAACTTGGTTAAGTCCGACGACTAAACGAATCGGGGCTTTGTTTTTTCTGAGTCCAAACATAGCTTTTAGCTCCTGGTAAGAATTTTGGTTTTTAAATCTTGTAAACCCCACTCATGAATAGATGTGTAGGGAATGATTTGATGTCTTTCAAAAGTTAGGTGTTGAGAAACCACAGAACTGAAGATACTGTAAATATCGTCAATTTTTTCTGGAAGTCGCTTCAGTTGATCTTCTGATGGAATACCTTCATCTGTATTAAAAGGTTTCTGCCCTTCGTCGATTCCTAGATAATCTATTTTATTAAGGGCAATAGTCAAAGACAAAGATCGTCTGAAGAGCGGAGATAACTTCAATAAAAAAATTTGATCTCGCTTGTAGGCTCTGGTATCTGCCTGTGTAACCCAAACCAAGGAATCAGTTTTAGGGATCCATTCTTTGTAGAAAGGAAGATAGGTTTCATCCGCTGACAAGCTCTCCCCAATTCCGGGCATATCAACTACCCTTATTTGTTTGTAGGATAGGCCGCTATAGTCAGGATGAGATAAATCGAGATAAGTCCATTGGGGTTCTTTGGTACAGGCAACAGCATCATCTGTGGCCCAGTTTAAATTAAACAGCTTATTGAGAGTGCTACTTTTCCCAACACCGCATTTCCCAAAGAACAGAATAGTCATCTCTTCACCGCCCAGAGTTTCTGAGCTTTGTGAGAGGGTAGTTATTTCTGTCATTTAACCCCCCGAATACTTGATACCAACTTGACTTAAAATCTGAACCACTTTGGTTGCGTCATAACTGGGGACTTCTATCTGATCCCCTGAAATTGAGGCATTTGAACCCAATGAACCGACGATTTTTGCCTTAGCTTCTGATTTTTTAGAATCGAGCGCATATTTGTCTAAAACGAACTTCGTCATAAAATACCTACGTTAAACTGAGACATAAGCAATAATACTTAGAACTAGCGTCGCTGAGTTAGATATGGTTAGTTTTAGGTCTGTTTTGCTTAACTAGATTCCATCATGCCAAACGCTTCCAAAAAGTGACAACCCCTAAACATCGGATTTTATCGGGAGTTTTGTCGGGTAAATTTTTCTGAAAATTGGAAAAAGTGGGATTTAGTTGGGCTATAATACCCAAAAATCTTTTGCTGTGTCGATTGTATGAATATCACGGAAGTCTTACAACTGATTGACGAACGCCTTATTGAGCGAGATAAAAAGCCGCTAAATAATATCCAGAAGGCTATTTTTGAAGGGAGTTGGCAAGGACAGAGTTATCAAGAAATAGGTAACGAATATCACCGCAGTGAGACTCATATTAGAGAGGAAGGTGCTAAATTATGGAAGCTTTTATCGGATGCTTTTGGGGAAGAAATAAGAAAATCTAATTTTCGTTCTACCATAGAAAGAATGAAGATTAAATCATCACAAATTGTTGAAATAAATCAAAATTTTAATTTTTGCTCTCAGATTTTTAATCAACTCAATAAAGATGACAAAAATAGAGAGATAAACTCTCAATATTCTCAGACATATCATGATCTAACCCTTGCTCCCCAAATTATTGACTTTTATGATCGAGAAAATGAACTCGCAACAGTCTCGAACTGGGTGTTTAAGCAAAATACTCGCTTAATTGCCGTTTTGGGATTATGGGGAATAGGAAAAACCACCCTAGTTAAACGATTTATTGATCTCAATTTAGAACAATTTGAAGTGGTGATTTGGAAAAGTTTAAAATTTCCTAAGTCTTTAGATTTATGGCTAAATGATTTATTGAATACTTGCCAAAAAGAACCGAAGGAAAGCACCGATAATAAAATCCAGCAATTGTTAGAAGTTCTAAGCAATCATAAATGTTTAATCGTCTTAGATGATTTTCAGAATCTTTTTGCTGTTGGTCAAATGGCGGGTAATTATCAACCTGAATATAGTAGTTATCAACATTTTTTAAAACTGATTGCAGAAATCCAACACCAGAGCCATTTTATTCTCATTAGTCAAGAAAAATCGGCGGAAATGAACTATCTTAATCAAGAAAATTCTCCTATTCAATGCTTAGAATTATCAGGATTTGAAGCGATTGATTTTCTTGAAAATAAAGGTTTACAAGATGGGGAAAGATGGTTAGAATTAATTCAATTATACGAAGGTAATCCTTTTTATTTAACTGATATTGCCGTTTTGATTAAAGATGTTTTTGATGGCAAGGTTAACGATTTCTTGGCAGAAAATAGCTTAGTTATTACTAAAAAAATGCAGTCTCATTTAAAACAAATTTTTGGTCGCTGTTCTCCCCTTGCTCAACAAATCGCCTTAGAATTAAGTAAAGTTGATCAACCTTTATCTAGAGAGGAGTTAAAAAATAACCTAGATTTATCTGCTAGTGATTTAATCAATGGTTTACAATCCTTGCAACAACGTTATTTAATTCAAAGGGAGCAAAACCGATTTCAATTATCATCTATTTTTAAAGCGTATATCAAAAGCGATTGATTGTAATATTTTTTAGAGGAGATCGAGTCCGAAAAAGAACCCTTCCAACCTCTTAAACTGATTAGTAACAATTAGAGGCAATCAGCGATATTGATAGCGATCTGTGAGATTATTCTTGAGATAATATAAAGTCGATGTCTGATAACTGATAATTTATCGCTGAATTTAACTTCTTAAAGAAACTTGGAACTGTTTAACCAAAGCTTCTCGCACTTTTGTCATTAAGGGTTCCACATCTTCATCGGTTAAAGTTCGATCGCTGGCACGATAGACTAAACTAAAGGCCAAACTACAATGATTTTCTGGCACATTCTGCCCCTGATAGCGATCAAATAATTCGACTTTTTCTAAAAGAGTTCCCCCAGCATTTTTGATAGTTTTTGTCAATCTATCTACGGGTATATCTGTGGAAACAAAGAAGGCGATATCTCGCGCTGCCCCCGGATAGGTAGAATAGACCTGTAAACGCGGGGTAATTTTGGCACTATCGCTAAGAGTTGCTAACAGGATCGGGAACTGGATTTCAAAGGCATAAACTGCCTCAATTAATCCCTTTTGCTGACGCAATTGCGGGTGTAGTTGACCAAAAATTCCTAGTCGTTGTTTACCAATCCATAAAGATGCTGTTCGTCCGGGATGAAACCGCGCATCTTCGGCATCTTTTTCGTAGCTTACTGTCAGCGAAAGGCGATCGAATACTGCTTCTAAAATGCCTTTTGCTTCATACCAAGTCATGGCCACCTCTTTACCCGATCGCAGCCAACGTCCGGCCGAGAAGAAATCACCGCCGAAAATACCGGCAATCGCATCGTATTCGTTGATATTATCCGATTCTAAGCGGAAAACTCGCCCGATCTCGAAGCCATTTAAGGAACCGTTACCCTGAGACTGATTATACTCAAACGCTTCGATTAAACCGTCGAGGAGATTAGTCCGCAAAGCAGAATACTCGACAAAAAGGGGATTAGCGAGGACAACTTCCGCTAATTCCGGTTTAACTAGGGAATACTGGACTAATTCCGTCAAACCCACTGCTCGAAAAGCTTCCCGCACCCGACGCTGTATAGTTTCCTCAAAGGATAATCCTCCGGCTGCGGTTTTTGCTGGCAAAGTATCGACAAAGCGATCATATCCGTACAGTCGCGCCACTTCTTCAATTAAGTCAATTTCTCGTTCTAAATCCCGATAACGGTAGTCTGGCACTGTCACAGTCCACAGAACAGGATTTTTCGAGGTTAACTGCAATTCACAGCCTAAATTGCCTAAAATCCGCTCCACATCTTCGGCGAGAATTTCACTGATCGCACCATTATCTAGGGTAACTTGACCCAGTAGCTGCTGCAAACGTTCTAAACGCAATTCGATCAAACGACTGGACTGATCGGCACGATAATCAGCTTTAACCTGACTGCTGACAGTTCCCCCAGCTAACTCTAGAATTAAATCGATCGCCCTTTGACAAGCATATTCTAAAGCGGCGGGATTAACACCGCGTTCATAGCGTCCGGAAGATTCGCTGCGTAAACCCTGCGCTTTTGAGGAACGACGGATAGCGATCGGATCGAATAAAGCCGACTCTAGCACAAGATTAACGGTTTCCTCGTTAACTTCTGTATCTTGACCTCCCATCACCCCCGCTAGAGCTACAGGCTTATTATTGGCAGTAATTAATAAATTAAGCTCTTTTAAGCTTCTTTCCTGACCATCAAGAGTAATAATTTTTTCCCCTTCCTCGGCAAAACGGACCCCAATAGTAACGGATTTACCTCCGGCAAAACTTTGTAAACGATCGCGATCGAAAGCGTGTAAGGGTTGTCCCCACTCCAAAAGTACATAATTAGTAATATCGACCACATTATTGATCGATCGCAATCCGGCAGCCTGTAAACGCTGTTGCAACCATAGCGGAGATGGGCCAATTTTTACCCCCTCGATCACCGTACCAATATAAGCAGGACAGGCTTTATTTTCTGATATTTCCAGAGATAAATCTTTTTTAGGGGAAAATTCACCTAATTTCACTTTTGGTAGGCTTAATTCTCCTCCTGTCAAAGCCGCTACTTCTCGCGCAACTCCGATCATACTCAAAGCATCGGCACGGTTAGCGGTGGGAGAAATATCTAAAATCACCTCATCGAGTCCTAAAAGGGGACGAACATCTGTACCTAAAGGGAGATTTTCCTGGCTAAAAATGTGGATTCCTTCAGAATCCTTAGTTAATCCTAATTCCGCGAGGGAACAGATCATCCCTTCCGATTTTACCCCGCGCAATTTAGCCGGTTTAATCGTTAAATTGATTTTGGCTAAATAAGTTCCCAAAGTAGCCACAGGAACTAGAATATCAGCCCTAGCATTGGGCGCACCACAGACAATTGTACTAGGGTTTTCCTGACCGATATCCACCTGACAGACACTTAGTTTATCTGCGTTGGGATGGGGTTGGCGATCGATAATTTTACCAATAACCACACCCTTTGCCCATTCTCGGCGATCCTCGATCTCTTCCACTTCTATTCCCGCAATTGTCAATAATTCGGCTAATTCTTGGGGAGATTGGGCGACTTTGACTAATTCTCGTAACCAGTTGATCGAAATCCGCATCGTTAATTCTTGCTTGCCGTTGGTTCTTAACTATTGTAAACGGGGGGTAGTCACCGCGACCGGGTTGACAGGAAAATGATTGCTACTCAAAAAAAGAGCCACAAATGAGTTATGATACAAGGGTTTTATCGTAAAAATTGCAAATTTTATCTTTGATCCTAGCTATTTCAGTTATTATCGGCAATATTGTAGGAGCCAGTAAAAATGACTCGGCTTTTTGAAAGTTTACGAATCAGTGGTTATCGTGGTTTTGAACAAATAGAACTGTCTTCTCTAGGACAGGTGAACATTTTTGTCGGTAATAATAATTCTGGCAAAACTAGCATTCTCGAAGCTGTTTCAATTGTTTGTAATCCCCTCGATCCCTTTCAGTGGCTAGAAGTGGCCCAACGTCGATTATACTTAGGCAGAATATCTTTAATGCGACCGGATTTGGAAGCAATTAAATGGGTTTTCTTTCGTCAGAATAATCTTGCTAGTAACCCATCCTATCAAGGACAAATTTCGATCAAGTGTACTGGAAATTCACCGATTAAAAATCTAGCAGCTAATCTCACCGATATTTACGGTGCGAGCAACGAAAAAGACAACCCAGAAAAGTTCAATGATGATTCCACCGATTCGGAAACCGATCTGGTTATCAATGGGTTAGAATTAAGTGTTACCGCCCATATTTTAGAGCAAGGCAGTTTCCTTAGTATAGATAATGAACAAGTATTTCAGTTTTGGGAAAAAGAGCGTTTTATTCAAAGGAAACGACAAAAAATACTGGTGGAGAATGCCACCATATTTCCTGCTTATTTGTCCTCGGAACCAATTCTAGATAGACTATCCAAAATCATCCTAAAGGAAGAAAATAACAAAGATGACATCCTAGATTTAATTCGGTTATTTGACGAGGAAATCACCGACCTACAAATACTTTCACCCAACAATAGACCAACTCTTTATATAGAACATAAACAGCTTGGTTTTGCTCCTCTCTATGTGTTTGGTGACGGATTTAAAAGAACCTTAGTTATGGTGCTGAGTTTGTTGACAATTACCGATGGGGTACTTCTAATTGATGAAATCGAGACATCTATTCATATTTCTGCCTTAAGTCGTGTATTTTCTTGGTTAATTAACACCTGTAATCAAAGAAGAATTCAACTTTTTGTAACTACCCATAGTTTAGAAGCAGTTGATGCCATGCTACAGTCAGAAAAGGCCATAGAAGACGTGGTAGCTTTTCGGTTAAATTCTCCAAGGGAAAAACCTCAAAGATTTTCGGGCGATTTATTGCATAGATTGCGTTGGGAACGCGGGTTAGATGTGAGGTAGAGATGGTGAGATACTGCTATATTGTTGTCGAAGGTCCCCAGGATGTCGAATTCTTAATTGGTTTACTTAAATTTTATGGCTTAAAGCGAGTTATTCATTTATCTTCATTGGATCAATTTTGGGAAAAACTTATCCCGAAAGGTTATCCAGTAGATGATGATTTAACCAAACGAGTACCAGTACCATCTTTTGTTCAAAATGAGCAATTATCAATCGCTTTACATAGTGCTATTGGCGATACACGCATAGCGCAAACCATCGAAGAAAGTCTCAAGTTTATTCAACCTTCACAGCTTTTTAGTGTGGGGATTTTTGCCGATGCTGATTACAGGGAAACACCTCAAGAAAGGTTCAATAAACTAATTACTAAGTTATCGGATATTGACTTACCAAATTTGCTACCACCTTCTCAAATTGGTCAAGTTAACAATCATTCGCCTCGCTGTGGTATTTTCATCGCTCCTAACAATCGTGAGCAAGGAACTTTAGAAGATATTCTCCTCGAATGTGCTAAGATAAATTATCCTGATTTACTCAATCTTTCTCAAACCTACATAGAAAGTATTGACAGGAATCAGTTAACTAAAAATGATCTCGAAGATTTTAAAAAACCAGCAGGTGAAAAGAAAGCAATTATATCCAGTATTAGTAGTATATTAAGACCGGGTAAAGCCCTACAAGTTTCCCTACAAGATAATCGCTGGCTAGATGAGAAAATCCTAGAATTAGAGAGCATCAAGCTTATTAAAAATTTCCTTGAGCAAATTATCGGACTTTGAGAAAAAAAAGATAATTGAATAGCTGCTATCGAAATTATCCCCATCTCCCCTAAAAACAAGCTATCCTAAAGATTGCCATCCCGTTGCGATTCTATCCGTGCCTTACTATTCCCAATATCCCGACGCTTTTACTCCCAGTTATCTGAGCGAACTACAAGGACAGATTCTCGCTTGTCCCCACTTCACAGTTAACAATTTAAATCGAGATTTCGTTAAAACCAAAGGCTTTTCTATCGCTTTTCGACGCACACAAATCAGCGAAGTCGAACGAATGTTTCCCTATTTTAAACCCTATCTCGATCGCAGTTTACAAGCTGACTGCAACGCTTTTTATCTTAACCCCTTACTCCTACAAACCGGTTCACGAGTCGATCCCCATATCGATCGCTCCCTGCGCTCCTATTGTAAAACTATCGATCCTCCGCTCCTAGTTAGCGTCCTTTATGTGCAGGTTCCTAAAGATATTCAAGGGGGGGAACTGGTACTAGCAACAGGCAATCGTTCCGTGGCCCAGATTCGTCCTTGTGCTAACACCCTGATCCTCTTTCAAGGAGATCTCACCCATTCAGTTAATCCCGTTAGCTGTTCTGGTATTCGTCTGAGTCTTGTCTGCGAACAATATCGGTTAGATGCTGAAGAATTGCGAGAGATTCCCGAAATGCAGATAGAATCGCGAACCATAAAACCAGAAAAGAAAAAAAAGAAAGATCGGGTCGTTGCCCTACAATAAAAGGGGATTTTTGTAAAGATATTCTAGATGGTGATGCGCGAACCGATCGTCGAATTAAGGGGAGTAACCAAAGCTTTCGGCAAGAAAGTAATCTTAAATAACGTCGATCTGAAAGTGTACGAAGGGGAAGCGATCGGCGTGATCGGTCCGTCCGGGACGGGAAAATCGACGATTTTGCGCTTAGTCGCCGGATTACTGGCCCCCGATCGAGGAGAAGTGTACATCTACGGCACAAAACGGCAGAGAACCGTAGAACAGGGGGAAGATCCCCTCGGTGTTGGTCTAGTTTTCCAGCAATCGGCCCTTTTTGACTCCCTCACCGTCGGGGAAAATGTCGGTTTTGCTCTCTATCGCAACTCAAAGCTAAAACGAGCCGAAATCCGGGATTTAGTGGAAGAAAAACTCGATTTAGTGGGAATGTCCGGTTCCTACGACCTCTATCCCTCTGAAATATCCGGAGGGATGCGAAAACGGGTCAGTTTAGCCAGAGCAATTATCAGCGATCCCTCGATCGCCGCCGATCGACCGAACATTCTCCTTTACGATGAACCCACTGCTGGACTGGATCCCGTCGCTTCTACCCGCATCCAGACGGTAATTATGGAACTTCTCAAGGTAAAAAAAGCCTGTGGGGCCCATCTCATTGTCACCCACGTCCATAGCACCATCGAAAATACCACCGATCGCATCGTTTTTCTCTATAAAGGTCAATTTCAATGGGTTGGACCGACTCAAGAGGCTTATCACTCCGAAATCCCCGTACTCAAGCAATTTTTTACCGGCAGTATCGACGGACCAATTCAGTGATCAGTCAATTGAGGGAAGTGGGGTGTGGGGTGTGGGGTGATGGGGAGAACAAAGCTGCCTATTGCCGACCGCCGACCGCCTCCTGATAACTGATAAAGGAGAGAGTCAGACATAAGCCGAATTCTGTATTTCCCAACAGCAGTAAAATCGCTTTTACCTTTGTTGGAATAGAGGTTATCTATCTGGGATAATTGTCACCAATTACCTCAAGCGGTTCCTAAAAACGGGACAGGAAAAAGACCAACCTTTGTCCCTCCACCTTGCTCCCCACCGGGGTTTACCGAGCCAGTACCTCTCGATACTGCTGGTGCGCTCTTACCGCACCTTTGCACCCTTACCCCCAATCAGTTATCAGGTATCAGTTATCAGTGGAAAGTTATTAGTCATCAGTGAATTTACTTTCGTTACTGTTTACTAATCACTGAAAAAAAGGGGCGGTATTTTTCTGTGGCACTATCCTCACGCTCGCGCGCACTGGACGTTATCCAGCAAGTGTGGTCTTTCGGGAGTTCGGACTTTCCTCGGAATCATTAATCAAATGACCCCGCAACCTCTAGACCAACTCTCTCCTATTCTCTAGTATGACTTACCAGAGACTCGATCGCTCATATATCCCAGTCAATAATCAGTGATCAGTAAACAGTGAACAGTGAAAAGACAGCAGGAAACTGCTATTTAATACTGCTCGCTTAATACATACTGCTCACTTAAAACTCAAATCTGATAACTGATAACTGATAACTGATCAATGTCGATCGCTCTCAACGTTAAGATCAAAGGTAATGGCTATCCGATTCTCTGTCTGCACGGTCATCCCGGTTCGGCAGGTAGTATGTCTGTATTTACCGATCATTTTTGCCAACGCTGGCAAACCCTGGCCCCGGATCTGCGCGGCTACGGCAAAAGTCGTTATCGCCGGGATTTTCAGCTAGAAGAACATCTAGAGGATTTAATCGAGCTGCTCGATCGCCAAAAAATCCAGCAATGTTTAATTCTCGGTTGGTCTTTGGGGGGTATAATCGCCCTGGAATTAGTATTGCGGCATCCCGATCGCTTTGCCGGTTTAATTCTAGTGGCCTCGGCCGGGCGGCCTTGGGGTAGTCATCCCCCCGTCACCACCACAGATTTAGTTTTGACGGGGATAGCGGCAATTCTCAATCAGATCAAACCGGGATGGCGTTGGAATATTGATACTTTTGCCCGTCGTTCCCTGTTTCAGTATCTTTTTTCACAACATCAAGCGATATCCTATCTTTATCTGGCTCAAGATGCTGTTCCCGCCTACTTAGGCACTTCCCCAGCTGCCGATCGGGCTTTAAATCGGGCTTTAAAAAAAGGTTACAATTGTTTAAAATCTCTTGACAAAATCACAATTCCCTGCTTAGTTCTGGCGGGGGCAAATGATCGCCATATTACCAGTGCCTCGAGCCAAGAAACAGCCGAAAAACTGAAACTGTCTCGGTGGAAATGTTACCCAGACACGGCCCATCTGTTCCCCTGGGAAATCCCCGACTTAGTTTTAGGGGACATTGATGCTTGGTTAGCGGCGCATTTTAGCGATAAACTGGCAGAGTGAAGTGAAAACTACTGCCGTGCTCGGGGACACTATCCACCCAAATTTGACCGTAGTGGGCGCGAATAATCTTGCGACAGACCGATAAACCGATGCCATAACCTTCTTTACCCTCATCCCGTTTGAGACGCACATGACCCTCAAAAATATGCTCTTGTTTTTCTTCGGGAATGCCGGGGCCGGTATCACTGATGCTCACTTGTACTTTTTGAGTAGTACGATGGAGGACAGAAAGGGTAATTGCGCCGCCGGGGGGGGTATATTTGATCCCATTCTCCAAGAGATTAATAATCACCTGTCGGATTAACTCCTCATCAGCATAGACGGGGGGCAGATCTTGGGGGATATCGCTTTGGAGAATTAAAGTCTTTTCTTGAAAAATATCGGTAAATTGAGACAAAATTTCCTGACAAAGAGCTTGCAGATAAAATTTACTCTGGTGGAGAGTGAATTGCGCCGCCATGCTCTTAGAAGCTTGTAGAATGTCCGTGATCAAACGGTTCATAATCCGGAACTGTTTGCGGGCCTGTTGGTGCAGTTGTTCTCGTAATTGCAGACTGCGCTCCGTATCTGGTTGATGATAGGCTAATTCGAGGGTTTCCACGGCGATGGAAGCAGCGGTGAGAGGACTGCGTAAATCGTGGGCTAACATAGCCAAAATTTGGTCTTTAAATTTTAATTGTTCTAATAATTCTTCCTTTTCCTGTTTAAGACGAAAAACCTCATCGGCGATGCGGATGAGTTCGCCCGAATGTTCCACCTCTTGAAGTTGTCCATCCTCAGCGTGATGATTTTTGACCTCCTCTTTAATCGCTTTTTGCCAGCGTACCAACCATTTTTTAAACTGTTCCACCAGATTACTGCCTGCGAGGGTATGGCGGGGGCCGGGGGCAATTTTGACCAAGGCAGGGGTAGCTACAAGGCGAAAATGTTCGACTAAATGAGGTTGCTGGCGAATTTCGATGATCTGCAAGTCAATTGGGTAATCAGACTTTAAAGACTGGAGATAGGACTGAATTTGACGGATAATTTCTTGAGAACTGGGACGGTCATCAACAAACAGCAAAAGTTGAATCGAGAGAGGCGTTGTCGTCTCTCTCCCTAAAGCAGTCAGTGGCTCGTTAGATGGGAGCATCGGAAAATTAGTAAACCTAGGGATTGACGAGATCGATCGATCGTCGATCGACTTTTATCATATTCTTTATTGTAGAAGCTTAAGATAGTATAAAATCTACTCAACCTAATCTTAAAGTTTTATTCCTTAATTCTAAGAAGAAATCCTATGGCTTTTGGCTATGTTGCCCTAGTTCTCCACGCTCATCTCCCTTTCGTCCGCCATCCCGAAAGCGATTACGTCCTCGAAGAAGAATGGTTATACGAAGCAATCACAGAAACCTACATCCCTCTGCTGCAAGTTTTTGAAGGTCTCAAGCGGGACGGTATCGATTTTAAAATGACCATGAGCATGACTCCGCCTTTGGTGTCGATGCTGCGGGATCCGTTACTGCAAGAGCGCTATGAAGAACACTTAGGTAAGTTAGAAGAATTAATTGCTAAAGAAATCGACCATAATCAACATAATGGCCATATTCGCTACTTAGCCGAATATTACGCTGAATCTTTCCAAAGTATCCGACAAACTTGGGAAAAATACGATCGAGATCTGGTCAAAGCATTTAAACAATTCCTCGACAGTAATAACCTAGAAATTATCACCTGTGGTGCGACCCATGGTTATATGCCCCTGATGAAAATGTACCCGCAAGCGGTGTGGGCGCAAATTGAGGTGGCCTGTCAACACTACGAGGAAAATTTCGGTCGTCGTCCCAAGGGCATTTGGTTGCCGGAATGTGCGTACTACGAAGGGGTAGAAAGAATGTTAGCCGATGCGGGCATTCGTTATTTCCTCGTCGATGGCCACGGTATTCTCTACGGTCGTCCGCGCCCCCGTTACGGCAGTTACGCGCCCATTTTCACAGAAACCGGGGTGGCCGCTTTCGGTCGTGACCACGAATCTTCCCAACAGGTTTGGTCTTCCCAAGTCGGTTATCCGGGGGATATAGTTTATCGGGAATTCTATAAAGATTTGGGCTGGGAAGCGGAATACGAGTATATTAAGCCCTATATCATGCCCAACGGTCAACGCAAGAATATAGGCATCAAATACCACAAAATTACTAGCCGGGACGGTGGTTTATCGGAAAAAGGGCTTTATGACCCCTACTGGGCCAAAGAAAAAGCCGCCGAACACGCGGGCAATTTTATGTATAATCGCGAGCGGCAAGTGGAGAGTTTAGCGGGAATTATGGGCCGTCCTCCCCTGGTTGTTTCTCCCTACGATGCCGAGTTATTCGGTCACTGGTGGTATGAAGGACCCTGGTTTATTGATTTTCTGTTCCGCAAGTCTTGGTATGACCAAAATATCTACCAAATGACCCATTTAGCCGATTATCTCCGGGCTAACCCGACCCAGCAGGTCTGTCGTCCTTCCCAATCCAGTTGGGGTTATAAGGGTTTCCATGAATACTGGCTGAATGAAACTAACGCTTGGATCTATCCTCACCTACACAAAGGCACGGAACGGATGATTGAATTAAGTCATCATGAAGCGGAGGATGAATTGCAGGAACGGGCTTTAAATCAGGCGGCCCGGGAGTTATTATTAGCACAATCTTCTGATTGGGCGTTTATTATGCGAACCGGTACGATGGTTCCCTATGCTGTCCGGCGCACTCGTTCCCACCTGCTGCGGTTAAATAAAATCTATGAAGATGTGAAATCCGAGAAGATTGATGCTGGTTGGCTGGAAAAAGTCGAGGAAATCGACAATATTTTCCCCAATATCGATTATCGCGTCTATCGACCCCTGTAATCTTTGTTAGAGATTAATAAAAATTTTGGTGCGTTATGGTTTGTAACGCACCTTGTTGCTTTCTGATTCACTCATCGGAAATTTTGGGTCTGAAACCCCGCCGTTCTAGGTTGGCTTTACGTTAGAATTAAAAGGCCAGTCTCGAAAACCAAGTGGACGGCGCAGCACCTTGAAAACTCGGCTTAGGGGGTTCCGACCAGAAAAGCTTGGC
>NZ_JAPZQJ010000521.1:0-2460 GCF_027530405.1 Microcystis sp. LE19-41.2A
TTATAATTAAATTAAAAATGGATTTTAGCTTCGATCCCCCCTTAATCCCCCCTTGATAAGGGGGGTGCCGATCCCCCCTTAATCCCCCCTTGATAAGGGGGGTGCCGATCCCCCCTTAATCCCCCCTTGATAAGGGGGGTGTCTGACAACTTTTAACACCTACCTACTTAGGGTTGGCTGAATAAATCTAAAAACCTTGTTGGGTAAGACTTTTAGACTTTTTGTCAATCAAAAAGTACCAGATCTGGGAGTGATCGGGGGAAAATCCCTGGACTTTTTCCCTGAAAATTAGGTAATTGACCCCCTCAAAATCGCTAAAACCCTACACCCCACACCCCACACCCCACACCCTGTCCACACGAAAAACTTTTTCAGCAGACCCTACTTATCTCCCCTGATCCCCACTCCTTCATAATTTATAATTTATAATTCATAATTCCTTTTTTTCCCCTACAAGTGTTGTGCTATCCGTTTCTTGAACCATCAAAATATGATCTTCCCCGACTTCGATCGCTTTCGTCAACTCGCTGGTCAAGGTAACTTTATTCCTGTCTATCAAGAATGGGTCGCTGACCTAGAAACACCCGTTTCGGCCTGGTATAAAGTTTGTGCCGATCAAGCCTACAATTTTTTATTAGAGTCGGTGGAAGGGGGCGAAACCTTGGGACGCTACAGCTTTTTAGGAGGCGATCCCGTCTGGGTATTAGAAGCACGGGGAAACACCACCACCCAAACTTTTCGTAATGGTTCTCAAGAGATTTTTTCGGGGGATCCTTTTGAGATTTTAACCCAATGTTTAGCCCCGATCGTACCGGTTAAATTGCCGCAATTACCCGCGGGAATAGGGGGTTTATTTGGTTTTTGGGGTTATGAATTAATTAATTGGATTGAACCGCGAGTGCCTATTTATGCCGCTACGGATGCCGATCTACCAGATGGTATTTGGATGCAGGTGGATAATCTAATTATTTTCGATCAAGTTAAACGTAAAATCTGGGCGATCGCTTATGCCGATATCCGGGGTAAAAATCCCGATTTAGCGGCCGCTTATCAAGCGGCCTGCGATCGAGTGACCCAGTTAGTTCTGAAGTTACGATTCCCCCTACCAACTAATGCCAAAACCTTGGAATTATTACCCGTTGGTCAGGGAAAAGAATTAGTCTATGAAAGCAATACAACTCAGGAAAAATTCTGTCAAAATGTCCTAAAAGCTAAGGATTACATCAAAGCGGGGGATATTTTTCAGGTGGTTATTTCCCAGCGTTTAAATGCTAATTATCAGGGTCATCCCTTCGATTTATATCGTTCCTTGCGTCTGATTAATCCTTCTCCTTACATGGCTTTTTATAACTTTAAGGATTGGCAAATTATTGGCTCTAGTCCTGAAGTGATGGTTAAGGCAGAACGGGACGAATTAGGTAAAATAAAGGCTACGGTCAGACCAATTGCTGGCACCCGTCGCCGGGGACAAAACTTGAGTGAAGACCAAGCTTTAGCAACGGATTTATTGCAAGATCCCAAAGAAATTGCCGAGCATATTATGTTAGTGGATTTGGGGAGAAATGATCTAGGTCGGGTGTGCGATCGAGGTACGGTTAAAGTGGATGAATTAATGATCATTGAACGTTATTCCCACGTTATGCACATTGTTAGTAATGTGGTGGGGTATTTAGCCACCAATAAAAGTGCTTGGGATTTATTAAAAGCTTGTTTTCCCGCGGGAACCGTCAGTGGGGCCCCGAAAATTCGTGCTATGGAAATTATTCATGAATTAGAACCCTGTCGTCGTGGTCCCTATTCAGGGGTTTATGGTTACTACGATTTCGAGGGACAGTTAAATAGTGCCATCACGATTCGCACTATGATTGTTCGTCCCCAGGGTAATCAAAATTATCTGGTTTCCGTGCAGGCGGGAGCAGGGTTAGTCGCTGATTCTGAGCCGGAGAAAGAGTATGAAGAAACCCTCAACAAAGCGAGGGGTTTATTGGAGGCAATTCGCTGTTTAAGTTAGATTTTTTAGCCCAGATCCAGTTAAGAGGATTTTGCCATGATTTCTGAGCAGGAATAGGGTTAACTAACTGGGGTTTGCGGCAAAAAGTTTTTCCTGGGGACAGGGTGTGGGGTGTGGTGCGATTCGTTGGCTAGAAACTAGACAGTAAGACGTTTAGAGGATTAGCCGCTTGGTAAATGTAGTACCTTGATAACTTTATAACCTTACAGGTGCGGGTTAGTAATAACCTTAGTCCTGTCCTCTAGATGCCTAGAGTGACGGCATTTCCTGCTGCTTTAGACTTGGTACATCTGAGGTAGTGAGCGAGGAAAAAAAGCGGTATCTGATAGCCTAAATCAGAAACCCGTTGAGCCAGAACCTATGGATAGCCCTGGGGCGAAGATACGAATTAACCATCGTCAACACCCACGAGCCAAAAGGCTGACAGGCTCGAAACAAAAGTTAACAGA
>NZ_JAPZQJ010000323.1:0-21737 GCF_027530405.1 Microcystis sp. LE19-41.2A
AAAATAGCTTTTTTTAATCATAAAGGTGGAGTGAGCAAAACTACAACCACTTTTAACCTTGGTTGGATGCTTGCTGAGAAGGGCAAAAGAGTAATTATTGTCGATACCGATCCCCAATGTAACTTAACTGGTATGGCTTTGGCCAAAGAAAGTGAAGATAGGGAGGAAAGACTACAAGCCATCTACAATACTTACTATAATATTAAAACAGCTTTAGCACCTGCTTTTGAGTCTCAACCGAGATTAATTGAAGCTGTGGACTGTATTCCTATTGATGGTCGTGATCGTTTATTTCTATTGCCCGGTCATGTGGGGTTAGCTGAATATGAAGTTACCCTAGGTATTGCTCAAGAACTTAGTGGGTCAATTCAGGCTTTAAAAAATCTCCCCGGTGCGATTACATATTTATTAGACAAAACTGCCGAAAGATTTGAAGCTGACTATATTTTAATCGATATGAGTCCCAGTTTGGGGTCAATCAATCAAAATATACTGATGACCAGCAACTTTTTTATTGTGCCAACCACGCCAGATTTTTTCTCGGTTATGGCTATCGATTCTTTAGCTAAAATATTGCCTAAGTGGCACCAATGGGCTAAGGCAGCTAGTGCTTTACCAATTCTCAAAACAGCCAACTATCCCTTTCCCGAAGTTGACCTACATTTTTTAGGAACTATTGTTCAGAAATATCGAATCAAAGGTGGCCAAGAAACAAAAGCTCTTGAAAACTGGATTAACGAAATCGAGGAAAATATTGGCAATAAAATGATTCCAGCCCTAGAAAAAAATGGCATGATGCTACCGAAATTTATCTACGATCAGAATGGTGTACCAGACTGCTGTACTCTAGTAAAAATCCCTGATTTTAATAGTCTTATTGCCTTATCTCAAGAGCATCAAACGCCCGTTTTTGCGCTAACTGCTGAACAATTAGGATGGCAAGGTACAGTGTTAGATCAAGCCCAAGAAAAACAACAAAAATTTAAAGATATTTTTTCTGACTTAGCAGACAAAGTTATCGGTCTTACCTCCGAGATTTATGCAGTTAGCCATTGAACAATTTCGCCTTAGTCTTGCCCGCGTTCGTGACTTGATCGCTATCCACAATTCCCTCAAATCTCAGACTACTTCCGCCCTAGATGTATCGGATATCCTCAGAGCCGCTTTAGTCCTGACTGTGAGCGCTTTAGATTATTATATTCACGAAGTGATTACTCTAGGAATGCTAGAAATTTATCGAGGCCAACGTTCAGAACCTTCTCCCACTCCTAACAGTTCTCAATCTGCCTTTTCTCGTTTTCAAGTCTCCTTGAATGGCGCACGACAAGAACGATTGATAGCTATTAGTATTGGCTCTTGGTTAGAGAACGAAATTCAACAAAACTACGGTTCTTTTTTTGATCAAGAATCTCGCTCAATTTCCGAGGTACTACCAATGATTGAAAATCTCCTCACCAACAAACTTAATAGTAATTATTGGCTAGAGACTGAAATTAGAGAAAACCTCAGATATAAAAGCTTTCAACAACCGGACAAGATAGCGGAGGCCATTAGATTAATTTCAGCCAAGAAATTGTGGGAAGAAGTGGCCAGCAAACTAAATAAACCAGCCAAAGATATTAAAAGCCAACTTAGCATAATTGTTGATCGAAGGAACAAAATCGCCCACGAAGCTGATATAAGCCCGAGTTATGGCATTGGTAGTCGCTGGAATATCGATGAAAATATGGTTAATGATGCCGTTAACTTTATAGAACAGCTTGTTGAAAATATCCATCAGGTACTTGAGGACATCCACTAGCCGAGAATTTCCCCGGCAGTCTAGTTATAAATACTTATGATTTCTCAGGGAATTATAACAATTATTAAATAATGTGTAGTTTTGTATACTGATGTCAGGAACTTAGATACAATATCAAGTGGCGTAAGATATATAGAGATTAGCTAGTGAGTCGGCATCAAGACAGTCAAACTGACCGGAAACGAGAAGAAACACAGTTCATTCCTTACAGTGCAGAAGCGATCGCTCAACAATACCGTTACAAACCTTGGCAATTGTTCGGTCGCGCTTTCGTGATTACTTGGTCTTTAGGATTATTTCTCCTCAGTCTCCTCTGGGACAAATGGACAAAGCAAGAAGAAGCCAATAAATACCAGCGTGCCAGCGAACTTAGGCAAATTCTCACCCGTTTGGGTCCCACCTTCATCAAAGTCGGTCAAGCTCTCTCTACCCGTCCCGACCTCGTTCGCAAAGACTTTTTAGACGAATTAGTTAAACTGCAAGACCAACTTCCCCCCTTCGATAACGACATTGCTTTTGCCATTATCGAGACAGAATTGGGAATGCCTGTAGAAAAAGTCTATCGAGAAATATCCCCCACCCCCGTGGCTGCCGCTAGTTTAGGACAGGTTTATAAAGCTATTCTACCCACCGGCGAAGAAGTAGCCGTTAAAGTGCAAAGACCGGGGCTGCGGGCGCTTTTAAGCCTCGATTTATACCTAATGCGCTGGGCTGCCCAAAAATTCGGTCGTTTATTACCCCTCAATCTCGGCCATGACCTCACCCTGATTGTCGATGAATTCGGCACCAAACTCTTTGAGGAAATCGACTATCAAAACGAAGGTCGCAACGCTGAAAAATTCGCCACCAACTTCCAAAATAACCCCGAAGTTAAAGTTCCCAGTATCTACTGGCGTTATAGTGGTCGCCGCGTCCTCACCCTGGAATGGATTGATGGCTATAAACTCACCGATACCGAGAATATCAAAGCTTTAGGATTAGACCCCAATAATATCGTTAAAATCGGCGTCACCTCTGGATTACAGCAACTCCTCGAACACGGCTTTTTCCACGCTGATCCCCATCCGGGTAATCTTTTCGCCACCTTTGATGGTCGCATGGCCTATATCGATTTTGGCATGATGGACCAGTTAGAGGAGGAAACTAAAGAAACCCTCGCTAGTTGCGTCGTCGATTTAATTAACAAAGACTACGAAAACCTAGCCGCCAACTTTGTCAAACTGGGATTTTTAACCCCAGAAACGGATATAAAACCAATTATTCCGGCTCTAGAACGGGTTTTAGGCAATGCCATCGGTCAAAGGGTCGGTGACTTCAATTTCCGCACTATTACCGATGATTTCTCCGAATTGATGTACCAATATCCCTTCCGGATTCCCGCCAAATTCGCCCTGATTATTCGTTCCCTCGTCACCCAAGAAGGGGTGGCCCTTACCCTCGATCCTAACTTCAAAATCGTCCAAGTAGCCTATCCCTACGTTGCTAAACGTCTCCTGACCGGGGAATCGCCCCAACTGCGGCGGCGTTTACTGGATGTGCTGTTCAAAAACGGTAAATTCCAGTGGCAACGCCTAGAAAACATGATTACAATGGCTCGCTCGGAAAGCAACTTCGATTTACTGCCCACAGCGCAATTAGGCATCACTTTTCTTCTCTCGGAAGAAGGTCGTTATCTGCGTCGTCAATTGCTATTAGCTTTGACGGAAGATGACCGTCTCCATACTGCCGAAGTACAACGTCTCTGGGGTTTAATTCAAGGAGAATTGCAACCGCGGCGACTCTTGGATGTGGCCATGAGCGCTTTTCGGGAATTATCGTCCCAAGGTGTGGCCGCTGTCCTTCCGGGAGAAACCAGTTCGCGTTAAAGTGTTTAAGGTCATCATCGGTTAATCACTTTTTCTATGGATTATTATTTTCTGCCCCAACCGCCCTATTTTCTAGTTTTTGCCGGTTTATTTATCGGTATTACCTGCGGGGCCGCTTTTGAAGCTAGTCTCAAGCAAGTGGTTAACAATTGGTATAAAAATAAGGGTTCAGACGATCAAAATCTTTTAAAATCCAGTTCCTTACAAATTCCTTTTATTGGTATTTGTGTAGGAATCTGTCTTTTCCTGGCCTCGGGATTAGATATATTTATTCTCAATGGTTGGGTTGCCTACGCTATCTCTCTCCCCATGACTATCTTTATTGGTGGTTTGGTTTGGAGTCAGTTAGGGGAATTATTAGGCCAATTACAGCGCGGCGGTTCTAAAGAAATTGACCTCGATTATCGGGGATAATTAGGAGGCAGCAAACATTTAGGACTAAGATAATAGGTGTTAGCAGATAGGAAAGAGCAACTCCCCCACAACTAACACCAAAACCCTAGTTAGGGTTGGCTGAATAAATCTAAAAACCTTGTTGGATAATGTCTTTAGACTTTTTTTCCCTCAAAAAGTGCCGACCATTGGAGTGATTGGGGGGAAAATTCCGGGACTTTTTCCCTGAAAATTAGGTAATTGACCACCTGAAAATGGGTAAAACCCCACACCCCACACCCCACACCCTACACCCTACCCCCACGAAAAACTTTTTGCCGCAAACCCTAGTTATACCCAATTTCCCAGCTATTTTGGCCCGCGATTTTAGATGCAAAAACCTTTAGCATGGCATTGGCGATCGCTTCCTCTGCATCAGCGCACTGGTTCCGAGGTTTTTGCCTGCTTATTCTCCCAAGATGCGATCGCTACTTTACTAGAAAGTCCCTATCCGGGTAATTCCCTCTCCCGTTACTCTCTTTGTGCTGGTTCCCCGCGTCAGCTTTGGACCCCTGCATTAGGGGAAATTTTGCCCTTTTTAAGCAGTTTACTCCCCCAAACCCGATGTGATCATCTTCCCGATCATCTTCCCTTCCATGGCGGTTGGTTGGGGTGGTTAGGCTACGATTTAGCTTGGGAGATAGAAAAATTACCGGACAGGAAAGCTGATAGTCTCCCTTTTCCCGTCGCTTATTGGTATGAACCGGATAGTTTTGCCATTCTCGATCACCAAGCACAAATTCTCTGGTTAGCTGCCACTAAACCCGAAGATTTAGATAAATACGAACAATCTTTAACCACTAACCCCGATTTTGAGTTTATCGATCCCCATCCCTCTCCCTTAATCTTTTATACTTCTCAACTCGACTACGAAAAAGCTGTTAAAAAAGCGTTAGATTATATCAGAAAAGGTGATATTTTTCAAGCAAATTTATCCCTAAGATTTCAAAGCAGAACCAGGGCAAAAGGATGGCAAATTTATCGCAGTTTACAACAGATTAACCCTTCTCCTTTTGCCAGTTATTGGCGCACCCCTTGGGGAGAAATGATTAGTTGTTCTCCCGAAAGATTGGTAAAATTAGAAAGGGGAATAGCCAGCACTAGACCGATCGCTGGAACCCGTCCCCGGGGTAAAACCGAGGCACTCGATCAACAATTAGCCGAGGAACTATTAACTAATAAAAAAGAGCGGGCCGAGCATATTATGCTAGTGGATCTAGAACGTAATGATCTAGGTAGAGTTTGTGAATGGGGATCGGTTCATGTGAATGAATTACTGACGATCGAGCGTTATAGTCACGTTATGCACTTGGTCAGTAATGTTCAAGGAAAATTAGATAAAAAGTATCATGCTATTGATTTAATTAAAGCTCTTTTCCCCGGGGGAACAATTACCGGTTGTCCGAAAGTTCGTTGTCTAGAAATTATCGAAGAATTGGAACCGGTGCGACGCAATTTATTCTATGGTTCCTGTGGCTATATTGACCTACGGGGTCATTTAGATTTGAATATTCTCATCCGTACCCTATTAATGACTGCTCAAGGGAATTTAAACACCGTTTGGGGACAAGTGGGAGCGGGAATAGTTGCCGATAGTGATCCCGAAAAAGAATGGTTAGAATCCCTTCATAAAGCTGAAGCACAATTAATCGCTTTACGTTCTTTTTAATTTTTGATTTCAACAAACTAACCTATTGTTGCATCTTGCATGAGTGCCTTTTGCATGAGTGCCTATCCTAACCAAGAAATTAATTTGGCAGGACTACTTACTTTTTACCTTATCTGCTATTTTGTAGGATAGCTTCCGATCTTGAACCCTATTCATGAATCAAATTTCTATCGCTGTTACTTTTTTTCTTAGTTTATTCTTGACCTCGCTTCCCTTTTTACTTTTCGGGGCAGCCGTTTCCAGTTTTTTGCTGGTTTTCGTCAATAAACAGCGATTAGCGGCGATATTTCCCCGTAATCGACTGTTAGGAGCGATCGTTGGCAGTACAATCGGATTAATCTTACCCGTCGGACAATACGGCACGATTCCCGTCGCTAGAAGATTCTTATTAGAGGGAGTACCCCCAGGGGTGGTGTTTAGCTTTCTCACCGCTGCACCTACCCTAAATATCGTCACTCTTTGGCTAACTTGGCAGACTTTCACCTATTCTAGTATTTTCTTCTATCGATCGCTTTCGGTCTGGTTAATGGCAATTGTTATCGGTACTCTCTTTAGTTTCTACCGGGAAAAACCCCGCACCGATAGCGAAATTCCCCTAGAATCGAGTTTAGTTCTTTCCGGTAGTTTTTTACCGGAGGAAGCAGTCAGTCAACCCCTACAAAGAGTCGGCAGTCTTGTTTATGAGTATAAAAGTAGAGATAGGCAAGCTTGGCCAATTTCTGTGCAGTTATTTCTCGATAACTTTATCGATGAAGCGCTGGAATTAGGGGGATTATTAATTATTGGCTGTGCGATCGCTAGTGTCTTTCAGCTATTATTACCTCAGAGTCAATTAATTGCCTGGGGGAATACTGCCGTTACTCAAATTCTCGTGCAGTTGTTTTTAGGTGTCACCCTTTCTGTTAATGCCAGTCTTAGCGCTTTTGTCCCCGGTTCTTTAATTACTAATCTGTCCGTGGGTTCCACTCTAGCTTTTTTACTGGTCGCTTCCCTCATTGATATTAAAGCTTTTATCCTCCTCCTATCAGCTTTCCGTCCTAAAATCGTCCTTTATTTCGGAATTTTATGCCTGTTAATGAGTTTTTTAGTGGCTCTGATCCTCAGTTTTTATCTAGGTTGAATTCCTTCCGGGTCAGAAAAATTTTTTCTTGACAAAAGCCCCTTGACATGATACTATATTCATAATGGAAAATCCGTGCGCCTACAAGCCCTATTTTCCCAAGCATTTAAACTCTAACTCATCCTGATTCTGCTTGCCGGAGTTGCGACAACATAGTTTTATAGTTCTCACTCCACCCACCTACTGAGAGGTTCAATAAGCATCTTTTCGATGAATACTACTCAATATGATAATCAGCATTTCTTGATCTTGAATTTTGTAAATGATGCGATAATCCCCTATTCTAATTCGGTAGGTTTCATCATATCCTTTGAGTTTCTTGACTCCGCTAGGACGAGGTGTATCGGTAAGTAGTCTAATGGCAGTAATTAATTAAGCGTTCGCGTTGTTGTTTGGGTAAGTTGTTTAGTTGTTTTTGAACTGGTTTCGGAATAATAACTCTGTAGTTCACGCTTGAGTTGCCTCATATTCTTCGAGGGTTAGATAGTCTCCTGCTTGATAAGCTGATTCAGAAGCGATTATGTTAGCTTGCTCTTCTTCTGTAATTTCTATTTCAGTATGTCTTTCTTTGATAAAGAGCAAAAAGTCAAGTAATTCAGTCAAAAGGGTGTCAGGTGTCTGCTCGATTTCTTTAATTAGGGTCTGCTGAATAAATCTAAAAACTTTGCTGGATAAGACTTTTAGCCTTTTTTGAAATCCAAAAGTACCAGATATGGGAGTGATCAGGGGGAAATTCAGCTACTTTTTCCCTGAAAATTAGGTAATTGACCCCCTCAAAATCGGTAAAACCCCACACCCCACACCCTACACCCTACACCCTGCCCCTAGGAAAAACTTTTTCAGCAGACCCTAATTAGTTGTTCTTTGAGTGTCATAGCTTTATCAGTAATCAGTAATCAGTCATCAGTTATCAGTTATCAGTTATCAGTTATCAGTGATTAATTCAATCATAGTCTATCATTCAATCATTCCAATCATAGTCGATGATTGGTGGTGCGTTACGACGGATTGTTAGCTTGAAGTTAAAACAGAAATTTTTGCCGTCTAACGCACCCTACGTTTTACTTATCACTAGGTAATAGGTGTAGGGCTAATTCATGAATTAGCCCTACAATAGGCTACGTTTTTCTGGATGTTGTCAAAATTTCTCTTGACAAAAGCCCCTTGACATGATATTATATTCATAATGGAAAATCCCTGCGCCTACAAGCCCTATTTTCCCAAGCATTTAAACTCTAACTCATCTTAATTCTGCTTGCCGGAGTTATGGTGATAAGAAAGGATTATCGAAGAAAGGCAGTACACTATAGGCCACTACCGATTACACAAGGTGCAATGTAGGGGCGCAAACATTGCGCCCAAAATTTAACCCGTTTAGTTGTCCTGTTTATTTGACTTGTTAGATTTAGCTAGGTTGTGCTTGAAGAAAGCACCAAATCCTAATACACCTAAGCCGAAAATTGTGCTAGGTTCGGGAACGGATACAGATTGGGAGACGGTAAGGTTTAATTCCCCTGTATTATCGGCGAAGATATCGTCGTTAATTCCTAATTGAAGTTGAGTTGCACCCACTGGAATGGAAACTGTACGTCCTAACCCAATAGCAAAAGGTGTACCGATGATGGCTCCAGTTGCATCAGCAAACGTACCTACTAGCTGATTTAGGTAAGTATCCCAATCAGCCGTCATATATTTGCTGGGAAACCCTAATCCGCTACTCCCCCCAAAGCCATTTGTGATGTATGTAAATGGAGAGCCGAAATAACCTTTTGCATCCACTTGAGGAGGAACTCCAAAAGCACTGGTCTCCCCGTTGAGATAATTAATTGTCAGAGCATTTCCAGCGGCAAAATCTAACCCAGAACTGCTATTGATTGTACTTGGAGCTATGTTATCGTTCACTCCATATTGATAAGCTGTATTCAGAGTCGTATTATTCCAGAGCCAAGGAGCAGCTTTGCTGTTAACGGTCACTGGAATTGTAATAGTTGCCGCTTGTACTCCACTGGCGATGGAGAGACTGATAAGTATTATCCCCCCCCCAACGGAGTTTTTGATTAGTTTTGCTAATGTCACAAATAAACGCCTCCTAAAAAATATTGTTGAGCTTGCAATTACGCCATAACTTACCAAAAATGACAAGCGTTGTCAAGTGTGAAGATAATCGCGCATGAGAGCAGACTTGACAACGCTTTAAGAGCAAGGCTTTCGTTGTGTCGCAATTCATTCTTCATATTCTGATCTGACAACGCCAAAATTTAGGCACTTTTTCCCTGAAAATTAGGTAGTTGACCACCTGAAAACTGGTAAAACCCTACACCCCACACCCTGCCCCCACCAAGAGACTTTTTCAGCAAACCATATTTAAGCGGGAAAAATCAGCTTTCTGTAGTCTGTGATACTGTTTTTTGGATTGAGATCGTCTAAGGTCAAAGAAATTGCTTCTAGGGTTACGATTTAAACTTCTTTAAATGTCAGGTCCGAGAGGAGCAAGCTAGTCTTAAACGAGCGGATCAAAAATTTTTTCCATCTAAGCTGGCTACACGGCGGGATAAAAGCCCGGGAGACTTTAAGGATAACTGTTTTGAGGCAGTGTCTTTGAAGACTCCCGGGTTATTGTATTTTGAGGTAAAATGATGTCCGAGGAATCTACTTTTCAACCCCCGCATTTAACCGAAGCTGAACAGGCCTTAGAAAAAGAACGCCATTTGCCCCTAACCGGTTGGCAACAGGAAGTTTCTCAGGGGTTAACCTACGGTTTAGAGGCGGCCGATAGTATTCGCGATCGCAGTATTCCCACCTTTTCCAGGGGTGAGTTACCCCACTATGCGGGAATTAACACCTTTATGAAAGCCCCCTATTTGGAAGATGTGCGGAATGTGGGCAATTATGACGTGGCCATCGTGGGTGTTCCCCATGATTCGGGGACAACTTACCGACCCGGAACTCGTTTTGGACCCCAGGGAATTCGGCGGATTTCGGCCCTTTATACGCCCTACAATTTTGAATTAGGGGTAGATCTGCGGGAACAAATTACTCTCTGTGATCTGGGGGATATTTTCACCATTCCTGCTAATAATGAAAAGTCCTTCGATCAAATCTCGAAGGGGGTTGCCCATGTTTTTAGTTCCGGCGCATTGCCGATTATTTTAGGGGGTGATCATTCTATTGGTTTTCCGACGGTGCGCGGTATTTGTCGGCATTTAGGGGATAAAAAAGTCGGTATTATTCACTTTGATCGCCATGTGGATACCCAGGAAACAGATTTAGATGAACGGATGCACACTTGCCCCTGGTTTCATGCCACCAATATGAAAAATGCTCCTGCTAAAAATCTCGTCCAATTAGGGATTGGTGGTTGGCAAGTTCCCCGTCAAGGTGTTAAAGTTTGCCGCGAGCGGGCCACTAATATTTTGACCGTCACCGACATTGTGGAACGAGGCATTGATGCGGCCGCCGAATTTGCCTTAGAACGAGCTTTAGATGGTACGGATTGCGTTTGGATTAGTTTTGATATTGATTGCATTGATGCTGGTTTTGTCCCCGGCACGGGTTGGCCGGAACCGGGCGGGTTATTACCCCGTGAAGCCTTAGCTTTATTAGGTAAAATTATCCAAAAAGCTCCCATTTGTGGCATGGAAGTGGTGGAAGTTTCCCCTCCCTACGATATTAGTGATATGACCTCTTTGATGGCTACCCGTGTTATTTGTGATGCCATGGCTCATCTGGTTATTTCAGGTCAATTACCGCGTAAAGAAAAGCCCTATTATATTCATCCTGAAGCCAATATGGAGGTTGATGAACCTTGGATTTAAGGACAAAAGCAGCAATAATTAGAGAGGTAACACATTCGCGAAGAAACACCGATGGCCAAAGGATTTGGAACTCCTATTAACAAAAGGTTAGGTTACGTTTTAACTCTAGTATCTGATCCTAAAATTTATGCTGCTGCTGAAAATGCTTTGCCCTATCTTGATCAAGATGAATCAGATGAACCTTTTGCTGGTATTACTAATGACTTGTCAATGGCGCGTGTCTGGAAAAGTCGCAAACAAGCAGAAAAAAGTGTTCAGAATTATCTTGGATTTTTAATGGATTGGATGACTAATGAAAATTTAGACAGATTAACTATTTTAATTTGTTCTTTAAACGCTAACAACAAAGGAGAGTTAACGACCGAAATTGCCCAAAAAATGCAGCTAGAGAGAGTAGAAAAGGAGTAGCCACTTCAGCATATTATGCACGAAACTGATATGACCAAGGCGTTAATTATGACAGTTCGAGATTGGTATGATAGCCAACCTGAAAAGCTCAAAATTGAAAAAATTCATCTCATGGTGGGTGAATTTACCTGTGTCGAACCAGTCAGTTTACAATTTGCCTTTGAAGTTCAAACTGCCAATACTTTTCTTGCTGGCGTGGAATTAGCGATTAAAAATATTCCCCTAATTGCTTATTGTCATTGCTGCCAAAAGGATTATCAACCCCAAATTGGCCAGCAATATTCCTGCCCAACTTGTCGATCACCGATGGAGGATATTCGTTCAGGTCGAGAGTTAAAAATTGACCACATTGAATATTCTTTAGATTCTTAAACAAAGTTGGGCGATCGCTTATAAAAGTTCGATGATCAATTATTCATTCTCAACTAAAATGCACCAAACTTTTGACGCGGCCCTAGAAATTAATCTACTTCATGCCAATCAAGCAGGAGCCGATCACAACCGGGAAAATTTTGACGAGTGGGGTATTACCTGTTTAAACCTGATGAGTAGTCCTGGTGCGGGTAAAACTGTGTTATTGGAAAAAACCCTCGCAGCCTTAAAAGATCAATTAAAAATGGCTGTTATTGAAGGTGATATGACTACAGAACTAGATGCAGAGCGCCTGAGACAATATGGAGTTCCCGTGATTGCCATTAATACGGGTCGCTCCTGTCACTTAGATTCCAAAATGGTAGCTGGGGGAATTCATCGTTTCCAAGAAGATTATAACCCCAAAGAGTTTGATTTATTGTTGGTGGAAAATGTGGGAAATTTAGTTTGTCCCGCCGAATTTGAGGTAGGGGAACACGCAAAAGTTGCTCTATTAAGTATTACTGAAGGAGAAGATAAACCCCTCAAATATCCAATTATGTTTCAAGAGGCGGATTGTCTGATTATTACCAAATTAGATCTGGCTCCTTATTTAGAGATTGATTTAAAAAGTTTAGAGGCAAATGTTCGTTCTATGAATCCCGATGTAAAGATTATCGCTCTTTCTGCTCAAACAGGAGAAGGTTTAGAAGAGTGGTTAAATTGGCTAAAAAGCCAAGTCAATACTCCGAGGTTATTGAATTGTTAATCAGTAACAGTTTTTGAGATTTATTTCTGTTTTACTAGCTGTCATCTCTAAAGGCTATTACCTATGAAACGGCGCAATTTTTTCTCCTTACCTCTCGTTTTTTTTAGTAGCTTACTCCTGACCATTAGTTGTAATCAAGCTCCTCAGCAAACCCCCAATGCAAGTAGTTCTCTGAGTAATACTGCCCCCATTGTCATCGGTTATAGTAACTGGGCCGGTTGGTGGCCCTGGGCGATCGCTGAAGAAGAGGGATTATTTGCTAAAAATGGGGCTAATGTTCAAATGAAATGGTTTGATGGTTATCTTGAATCCTTGCAAGCTTTAGCCGCCGGACAATTAGATGGAAATAGTCAAACTCTCAACGATACAATCGCTTTTGCGGGAGATGCAGTGAATGGTCAAGTTGCTGTTTTAGTCAATGATAACTCGTCAGGAAATGATAAAATTATTGTCACAGAAGAGATTAAAACGATTCAAGATTTAAAAGGCAAAAAAGTTGCAGTCGAAGAAGGCGTTGTCGGTGATTTTCTCCTCAGTTTAGCCCTAGAAAAAGAAGGAATGAGCCGTAAAGATGTGCAAATTGTCCCCATGGAAACAGGGGCTGCTGCCGCCGCTTTTGCATCGGGAAAAGTAGATGCAGTCGCTGCTTTTCCACCTTTTTGGTCAACAGCACTTAAACGAAAAGGTTCTAAAGAATTAATTAGTTCTAAAGCTTTTTCAGGTGCTATTCCTGATTTGTTAGTTGTCAGTGCCAAATTAATCAAAGAAAAACCAGAACAGGTTCAGGCTCTCGTAAAAACCTGGTTTGAGGTTCGAGAGTTTATGGCTAAAAATCCCCAAAAAGCCGATGAGATTATGGCCAAGCGTGCGGGCATTAGCACAGAAGAATTGGCCTTATATAAAGAGGGAACGAAGTTTTTCACCTTAGAAGAAAACTTAGAAGCCTTTAGTCCGGGGAAAACCATGAAAAATATGCCCTTTGCCGCTCAAAAAATGGCTGATTTTATGATGGAAGTTGGCTTTATTAAAAAAGTCCCCGATCTAACAACCATTCTAGATGCCCAATTTGTCAAGGCGTTGGCAAATCAAGACAAAAAAACCTAATTAGTCCCTTAATCATTGACTTCAAGAATTGTTTGATAACTGGGTGATATTGGCTATCAAAATTATTCTTTTCTTTGGCAAATCCCATGACCACAACACATAAAACGCTTCCTCAAAGCACTTTTTGGCGGATTACCGAGGATATTCCCGAATCCCTCAAATGGACTTTAATGGTTTCCTCTATTATTGTCCCGCTGATTTTATGGTTACTAATCTCTAGTTTTGCGGGCATTGAATCCGTATTTTTGCCTTCTCCTTTAGCCGTTATTCAGGCCTTAGGAAAATTGGCAGAACAGGGCTTTTTAATTCAAGATACTATTACCAGTTTTTTACGAGTAGTTGGGGGCTTTTTTTTGGGAGGATTGTTTGCTATTCCCCTGGGGATTTTAATGGGAACTTTTCCGAGTATTCGTAGTTTAATGGAACCGATCATTGGCGTTGTACGTTATATGCCCGCTCCTGCTTTTATTCCCCTATTGGTTATTTATTTGGGTATTGGAGAAACGTCAAAGATTATGCTGATTTTTATCGGGACAATTTTCTTTAATACTCTGATGATTATGGATGCAGTTAAGTTTATCCCCCGGGAATTAATCGAAGTAACTTATACTCTTGGAGGAACTCGAAAACAGGTTTTATTTAAAGTGATTACTCCCTATATTATTCCTAATGTTATCGATACTTTTCGTGTTAATATGGCGGCCGCCTGGAATTTGGTAGTGGTGGCGGAATTGGTGGCGGCCGATAATGGATTAGGCAAACGGATTTTATTGGCCCAGAAATTTCTGAGAACCGATGAAATTTTTGCCTGTTTAATTGTCCTGGGAATTATTGGCTTTGCCCTAGATTTAAGTTTTCGTTTGTTTTTGCAGTGGACTTGTAAATGGTCAATTACTCGTTAACTGAAAAACTCAATAACAGAGTTTATTCTGTCACCAGTAAAGTTATTTTAATGATAAGAGAAGAACCTTAATGCACTTAGAAATTACTCAACTCAATAAAATTTTCATCACTAAACGAGGTGCTGTGGTCGCTCTAAAAGATATTAATTTACACGTTGAAAGTGCTGAATTTGTCTGTGCGGTCGGGGCCTCTGGTTCGGGAAAATCAACTTTGTTGCGAATGATTGCGGGTTTAGAGCTGCCCACTTCCGGCAAAATTACCGTTGATGGTGTTGAAGTGACAGGGCCAGGAGCCGATCGCGGCATGGTTTTTCAAAATTATACACTCTATCCCTGGATGACGATCCAAAAAAATGTTGAATTTGGCTTAAAACTACAGGGATTATCGACAAAAGAATGCTGGGAAGTGGCCTGTTATTATCTGGATATTGTCGGTTTAACTCAATTCGCTAATGCTTATCCTAGAGAACTATCGGGTGGTATGAAACAACGGGTGGCGATCGCCCGCTCTCTTGCCTGTCATCCCAAAGTTTTATTAATGGACGAACCTTTTGCCGCTTTAGATGTACAAACCAAAGAAAGAATGCACGAATATTTAATTGAAATTTGGCAAAAAATTAGGTGTAGTATTTTAATGATTACCCATGATGTGGATGAAGCGGTTTTTTTAGCTCAACGTATTTATGTTTTGAGTGCTAGGCCAGGGACTATACAACGGGAATTAACAATTAATTTACCCGCAGATCGTAATTATAAAATTAAACGACAAGCTCAGTTTTATGACTATACGGATGAAATTTACGGCCTGCTACGGGGTGAGAAATACTAGAAAAAACTAGGGAGCATCAAGAGTATTCCCGGGTTGAAAACGAGTTAGAGCAGCAAAAATCATCCTTTAGAGATACTTTCGGTTATCTAGGGTTTGCTGAATAATGGTAAAACCCTTTTAAAATAAGGCTTTTGACCTGTTAAAATCCGATGTTCATGCTGCGAAAATCGGATTGGGACCATCAAAAACCTTGCATTATCCTTATTGTAGTACATAAGTTGGTACAAAAAGAGAGGGCAACAAAGCCTGAAACTCCCGACGACCGGCTACTGACTCCTGACTCCTGACTCCTAACCCCACCAACAAACTTTTTCAGCAAACCCTATCTAGCATCGCCAAACAGCGATCGCTCGTTGCTGCCGCAAAACCTAGATAAGGTTTGCTGAATAAATCTAAAAACCTTGTTGGGTAAGACTTTTAGACTTTTTGTCAATCAAAAAGTGCCAGCCCTTGCAGTGATCGGGGGGGAAATTTAGGCACTTTTTCCCTGAAAATTAGGTATTGACCCCCTAAAAAACCCTACACCCCATACCCCACACCCCACACCCTGCCCCACGAAAAACTTTTTCAGCAAACCCTAGATAAATGATAGAACAGTTGTTCAACCATTAAGATTTGGTGATAATCCCGGGCAAGTGTGATCTAAAGTACAGCTTTTTTTGGGAAAGTTTCTCCATCGGTGCTGCCTTGGGGCGCAAATATGATAGAATGGGGGTAAATTGATACAAAACTTTACTTCAAGGTGAATCTATGCCGTTTACGATCGAATCAGCGCGGAGCATTTTCCCCAACACGCTATCAGCGGATGTGGTTCCTGCCACGATTGCGCGTTTCAATCAGCTGAATACCGAAGATCAACTAGCCTTGATTTGGTTTGCCTATCTAGAAATGGGCAAAACCATCACCGTTGCCGCCCCCGGCGCTGCTAGTATGGTCTTTGCCGAAAAAACCATGAATGAAATTCGGCAGATGTCACCCCTGCAACAGTCGCAGGTGATGTGCGACTTAGCCAACCATGCTGACACCCCGATTTGTCGTACCTATGGCACTTGGTCTGCTAATATCAAGCTGGGATTCTGGTATCAATTAGGACAATGGATGGAAGATGGCAGTGTTGCCCCAATTCCCAAGGGTTATGAACTATCTGCTAATGCTAGTGCCGTTTTAGACGGGATTAAAAAATTAGAGTCGGGACAACAAATCACCGTTCTGCGGAATTGTGTGGTCGATATGGGCTATGATCCGAAGAAACTGGGCGATTATAACCGTATTTCCGAACCCGTGGTTCCTCCCCAAAATATTGCCGAACGGACCAAAGTTAGCATTGAAGGCGTTACCAATGCCACCGTCCTCAACTATATGGACAACCTCAACGCTAATGACTTTGATGTATTAATTGAATTATTCACCCCTGACGGCGCTCTGCAACCACCTTTCCAACGTCCCATCGTCGGTAAAGAGGCAGTATATCGCTTTTTCCGCGAAGAATGCCAAAATTTGAAATTAATCCCCGAATGCGGTGTAGTGGAACCCGCCGATGACGGTTTTACTCAGATTAAAGTGACGGGAAAAGTACAAACCCCCTGGTTTGGTGCGGGTGTGGGTATGAATATGGCATGGCGCTTCCTCCTAACTCCTGATAATAAAATTTTCTTCGTAGCGATCGATTTATTAGCTTCTCCGAAAGAATTATTAAACTTTGCCCGTGGCTAAATAGCTACTGAGAGAAATCATTAAAAATTCTGATGAAACTTATTAGAGTTCCTTGTCAAGTGAACTCTTTTTTTTATACAATTAAAAGGCTGACTTAAAAAAATTGGTAAATACACCGGTTTCTTCTCCGATCTAGGTAAGAATAACTAAACAATCATTCTTACAGATGTGGGCGAAAAGAGTCGAGGTAGTTCAAAAACCCAAAATTATCATCCCTAAAACTAAAATCATGCCTATGAGTGAAATAATTTGGTCAGATACCGAACAAGAAATTGCTCAAACTGCTTTCCAAAAAGCTTATCAGCGAGAAACTAGGACTTTAATAGAACATATTAAAGAACAGTCTGGTCAGATCACGGTTTTAGATGATATCTGGCAAATGCACGATTATCTAAGCGCCCGACGACATCAGATTGATGGTAAATATGACTATCGCTATACTTCCCTAATTTTTGTCTTTGCTCAACTATTAAAGGAAGGATGGTTGAAGCTAGAGGATCTCAACGGTTTGGAAAAAGATAAACTAGCGAAAATCGCTGCTCTCTCGCGAATGTAAATTAGTGATTAGCATTAAGCTATCAGCTTTCTGCCCCTAGTTGGGTGACTAAAAAATTCATCTCTAGATAATCAACACCGTCTTAAGTTTTTCCTAAGCGGCAACCAATTCCGCTAGAATGAGTCAATCATCCCGATCGCTTTTCGCTTGTTTTGCACCTTTGGTTTATGTTCAAAAATCTTTTACTTCCCCTAGGAATATCTATCTTTCTCGGTGTTTGTCAGTCTTTGTCAGCCGCCGAATCAGCTATCATCAAATACTACATCTTCCAAGGGTCTGTATCGGTATCAGAATTAAAGCAATTGAGCGAAACAGGCGAATTAGCTCCCGCTTTAGCGTCACAATTAAAGATGGCTAACCAAAAACCCGAAGAATTCCGTAAAATCCTTAATCGTCGGGTAGCGGTGGATGCCGTCTTTCTTTCCAAATTTCTTAATAGTTTTTTTGGCGAAAGTTTGCTAGATTACGCCGCCGAAATTGTCCACACCCCCAATCGGGCTGCTAGTCGGCAAGCTTTACGGGGTTCCCTAGTCACTTCTGCCATTAATGATAATGAGATTCAAATCATCGAAGTCCTCGACAATTATCCCACCAGCGAGGTTCATGTGGATGGCAATCGTCTGCTGGATTTAATCAACCAAATTGAGTCAGTATTGAAAAAAATGCCCCGTTTACCTTTCTGATCCCAAATCCGCCTTCAGGTTTTCTTGAATTGCGCTGTAAATTGAATAAATTAGGATAATCTGGTAGGAATAATGACCACTTCTTTGTCTCAAAGGAAAACAGTTAGCGGCAAACCTTTTTTAAAGTGGGCGGGAGGCAAAACTCAACTGGTTCCCAATATTATATCTTTAATTAATTCCCATATTTCTCAGGATTGTCAGTTTAACTACATTGAACCTTTTGTCGGAGGTGGGGCAGTTTTATTCTCAGTCTTAAATAATTTTTCTTCTGTCCAAAAAGTCATTATTAATGACATCAATCCTGATTTAATCAGGGCTTATAATGTTATTAAAAATAATGTCAAAGAATTAATAGTCAAGCTTAAAAAAATTCAGCAGGATTTTTATGAACTTAAAAATCTAGAGGAACAACAAAAGTTTTTTTTAGATAAAAGAATAGAATTTAATTCTCGCAGCTGCGATGACTGTCTAGAAAAAACAGTTTTGTTATTATTTCTCAATAAAACTTGTTTTAATGGACTTTATAGAGTCAATAGCAAAGGACTTTTTAATGTCCCCTTTGGAAAATATGTCAAACCGTTGATCTGCAATGAAGAAAACCTATTAGCTGTCAATCATCATTTACAGAAAGTGACGATCCTACAAGGGGATTTTGTCCAAACCCTAAATTATGCCAATAACAAGACTTTATTTTATTTTGATCCTCCCTATAAACCGATTAAAAAAACATCAGCTTTTACCTCTTATACTAAAGAAGATTTTAACGATGAGGAGCAAATAAGATTAAAAGAATTTATCGATCGATTGGATCAGGCTGGTTATAAATTTATTTTAAGTAATTCCGACCTTAAAAACTTTGACTCTGACAATAATTTTTTTGATGATTTATATAAAAATTATAATATTCAAAGGGTAAAAGCCCGAAGAAATATTAATTCCCAGGGCAATAATAGGGGAGAAATCTGGGAATTACTGATCAATAATTAGGGTTTGCGGCAAAAAGTTTTTCCCGGGGGCAGGGTGTGGGGTGTGGGGTGTGGGGTGTGGGGTTTTGTCGATTTTTAGATGGCAAATTACCTAATTTTCAGGGAAAAAGTGCCTAAATTTCTCCCCGATCACTCCAATAGTTGACACTTTTTGAGAAAAAAAGTCTAAAAGTCTTACCCAACAAGGTTTTTAGATTTATTCAGCCAGTCCTAAGTAGGGCTGGCTGAATAAATGTGAAATGTAGGCAAGGTAAGGGTTTTGCGGCTTTTCTCGTGAAACAGGTGCCAGATTTTCAGAGAATCGTGCTTCCAAACCTTGCGTCTTCATCAGCCCGCGTCCTGTAGGGGCGAAGCATTCGGATAGAAAATCTACGGTTTCACCGATAGGTTATTGCCCGAATGCTTCGCCCGTACTTTTTCAGCCAGTCCTAAGTAGGTAGGCGTTAAAAATTATCAGATGTGAGGGTAAAAAGGGAAAAAAGAGAAAAAGGGTTACACAGTCCTCCCAGCACCGCACACCACCCGAAAACCGAGAATGTTGTCGTTGATGAAGCGGCGGTTGCAGTAGTAGCGGCAAGCGGAACGGCAGAAAGGCGGATTGAAGTACCAAGAACCGCCCCGCAGCACTTTTGTAGTAGATTTGTTCTTACTAATCCAAGCACTCCCATCCGTGGGTGCGCCTTGATAATTAGGGTGATAATCGTCCTCACACCATTCCCAAACGTTTCCGTGCATATCGTACAGTCCAAAGGCATTAGCTACCTTAAAATAGCCTACTGGTGTCGTCTGTTTTCGATAGATGCCTTGTAGTCCCCTTCCATAATTCCCTGGATAAACTTTTTTGTCTTTTTCCCAATCAGTTCCTCTGTAATTAGCCAAATCTGTGGTAATCGTCTCCCCAAAATGAAAAGCGGTTGTTGTCCCCGCTCTACAGGCATATTCCCATTCTGCCTCACTCGGTAGCCGATACTCCCGTTTTGTTTCCCTTGATAATCGTTTACAGAATTCTGTTGCTTGCTCCCAGTTTACTTGTTCTACGGGTCTTGTCCATCTATCCTGCTCTTGATATGGCTCTTTGAAGTGGGAAGGCTCTAGTTCTAGATCGATGTCTATTTTAGCAGTTGCGGCGATCGCTCGCCACTGTGCTTGGGTGATGGGATAGCGTCCCATGAAAAAACCTGAAATATTAACGGTGTGTTGAGGACTTTCTCTTTGAAAATAGTCTCGATCGTATTCTTTACAGAGTCTTTCTATTTCTTGATCTGGGGTTCCCATCTGGAAGGAACCGCTAGGGATAAGCATCATGTCGAGATTAATGTCTTCCCCTAAATTCTCGCTGTAATATTGTGCTTCTCGTTGCTGTCGGTGAATGATTAATTTAGTCATTTTTTCTGAAGCGGTTAAGTAGCTGGTTATAATTAAATTGAAGATAGATTTTGGGTTCGATCCCCCCTACCCCCCTTGATAAGGGGGGCATCGATCCCCCCTACCCCCCTTGATAAGGGGGGCATCTGAAAGTTTTTAACACCTGCCTGCTTAGGCGCATTAAAACAATTCGGTGGAGTCAAGAAAAAAATAGGCAACTTCAAGCAGGATAAGGACTAAAGTTTCCTCGGAACTCTTTCTTAAGACTATCATCCCTTCTAGAAAAGCAACTAAAAAATATCTCGGAGATAAAAATAATCATGACTAAGTTAACTCCTGAAGAAAAAGATATCCTCGAATCCTATAACAATGATGAGTGGGTTTCTGTGGCAACGCCGGCTAGAATGGCTGAGTTGAAGTCCTATGCTAAGGAGACGCTGACTCAAGATAAAAAAATTACTTTACTTCTGTCTTCCCTAGATTTGGAAGCGCTTCAAGCTAAGGCAATAGAGGAAGGTATTCCCTATCAAACACTTATCTCTAGCATCCTACACAAATATGTTACCGGTCGCCTCGTGGAAAGTTCGAGTTAGTTTTTGTTGTTGGTAAAATGAATCTTCCCAACTTAATAAGGGGAGTGTTGCTGAAGATAGATGTTTTTTACTTCCCGGTGATGGGAATCCTGAGAATCTATCAGTGCAACAATGAATCCTGTATCAGCAAGAGAATTCATTCTTTCCATGTCCATCCCGATGGAGGTTTAATGGCTGTTTCTAAAATTTCTTCCGCTCGCTCCGAAAGATTAGGAATTACACCAGAACACATTCCTATAATTGGATCATCTTCTAAATAAGTATTTGTTGAAGCTGGAGATTCTGGGGCAGAATCTATATTTTTTTAAGTTTCTGGTAAATGGCTTTCTAAACTTTCGATCAGCTTTTCTACAACGAGAAGTTTTTCAAAACTCAGCCGATCAATTTGGTTGATTAGTTTTTGCCGCAATTCGATCGATGTCATTGTCCTGTCTCCTGTTTTTTTAAGATGAGAAAAGGCAACACCCCCCTTATCAAGGGGGGCAGGGGGGATCGAACCTTATCAAGGAAGGCAGGGGGGATCGACACCCCCCTTATCAAGGGGGGCAGGGGGGATCGAACCTAAAATCCATTTTTAATTTAATTATAACCAACTACTTAGGGCTTGCTGAATAAATGTGAAATGTAGGCAAAGTAAGGGTTTTGGGGCTTTTCTTCCGAAACAGGTGCAAGATTTTGAGAGAATCATGCTTCAAAACCTTGCGTCTTCATCGGCCCGCCTCCTGTAGGGGCGAAGCATTCGGGCAATAACCTATCGGTGAAACCGTAGATTTTCT
>NZ_JAPZQJ010000572.1:0-3466 GCF_027530405.1 Microcystis sp. LE19-41.2A
GACTAAAATTTCGGCTTTTCCACTGCTGTCGTAATTCCGTCGCCTTAACCACATCATAATTTGTGCCAAAAGCAGTTTCTAAATTCGCCCAAAAACCATCAGATTGAGCGAAATTGAACAAAACATCGTCAACAACAGGAATAATCGACAAAAGAGAGAGAGTCATGACAGTAACAGCAAAAGTTTATTGATAACAGTTTTAGCCTAACAATGGCCAATTTTTCAAGACCCCTGTAACAGAAATTAACATTTATTACAAGAAAACGGGTTTCTAAATAGGCGTTTGCAGAAAACGGGTTTCTCAAAGAAACCCGTTTTCTAAATAGTTTCTCGCAGAAACCCGTTTTCTAAATACAAGAAAACGGGGGCGTTGTCAGATCAGAAGAGGAAAGATGCAATGCTCCGGTGCTGATTCGGAGCATCTTTCAATTTGACAACGCCGATTGTAGGGCTAATTCCACTGCTAAATCGAGCGACTCTTGTTCCCCACTTAAGCCCAACCATCGGCACTATTCGTTCATTAAACACTAATTGTCAAGATGCAATGCTATCCTTGCTATCAAAGTAATTTCAGTTCCTAGCTGATTCGGAGCATCTTTCAATTTGACAACGCCGGTATTTATGCAAGTCTTTTAAGATTGTCAAATTTTTATTTGAATTTTGTATTGATGATCGATCATAAATTTGATTTTCCTAAAATTCATCAATACAGTTGTTTTTAGAAAATGATTTAGGATTGCTATAGTTTACTTTGTCTTCTTTGGTAGAGTCCATCCAAAATCTTAAACACTTATTCCGAATAAAAAGCCGGCAAAAAAAGGCTACAAAACTTAATAATGTCCAAAACAGCTAATTTTCCCCTCGTTGGCTCTCTGGTTGGTGAAAGAAAAATCTAGGCTAATCCGATAATAACCTGCTGGCAAATCCTGCTAGGGGGGTTTTATCTGTTAAAATTTCTTGTCGTCGTGAAGTAAAGCGGGAAGAGTATGCGAATTCTATTTGTGGGTGCCGAGGCCGCCCCAATTGCCAAAGTTGGGGGAATGGGGGACGTAATTGGGGCATTACCGAAAGTCTTGCGTCAGCTAGGTCATGACGTGCGGATTTTTCTACCCTACTACGGTTTTCTCCAGGAAAAAATGGACATCCCTTCCGAACCCATTTGGTCAGGATTCGCCATGTTTCAGGATTTTTTAGTCTATGAGACGGTTTTACCCGATACGGATATTCCTCTCTACCTCTTTGGTCATCTAGCTTTCTCTGGACGCAGTATCTACGGAGGCGAAGATGAGGCCTGGCGATTTACCCTATTTGCCAATGGTGCGGCGGAATTCGCTTGGAATTACTGGAAACCGCAAGTTATTCACTGTCATGATTGGCACACGGGCATGATTCCCGTCTGGATGCACCAAGACCCCGATATTAGCACCGTTTTTACTATCCATAATCTCGCCTACCAGGGCCCTTGGCGGGAGGCATTAGAAAAAATGACTTGGTGTCCTTGGTATATGCAGGGGGATAATACCATGGCCGCGGCGGTTCAATTTGCTAATCGCATCACCACCGTTTCTCCCACCTATGCCCGTCAAATACAGACCCCCATTTATGGCGAAAATTTAGAAGGATTATTGTCCTACATTTCCGGCAATCTGGTGGGGATTGTCAACGGCATCGACACGGAGGTGTATAACCCGGCTAAAGATGCTTATCTTAAGCAGAATTTTACCCCAGAAACCATCGAAAAACGTCTGGCCAATAAAATTGCCCTGCAAGAAGAAGTGGGGCTACAGGTCAGCAGAAATGCCTTTGTCATGGGGATGGTGACGCGTTTGGTGGAACAAAAAGGTATTGATCTAGTGATGCAAATTTTAGATCGCTTTCTCACCTATACTGATGCACAATTGATTATTTTGGGTACAGGCGATCGCTATTATGAAACCCAACTGTGGGAGATGACTTCCCGTTTCCGGGGGCGAATGTCCCTGCATCTTCTCTATAGTGATGCCCTTTCCCGTCGCATCTATGGGGGGGCCGATGCTTTGTTAATGCCTTCCCGTTTTGAACCCTGCGGCATTTCCCAATTAATGGCTATGCGTTACGGTTGTATTCCCATGGTACGCCGCACCGGTGGTTTAGTCGATACGGTGTCTTTCCACGACCCGATTCAGGAAAAAGGAACAGGATTTAGTTTCGATCGCTATGAACCTTTAGACCTGTTTACCTGTATGATCCGGACTTGGGAAAGTTTTCGTTATAAACAGGATTGGCAAAAACTACAGCAACGGGCAATGACTCAAGATTTTAGTTGGTATAAATCCGCTTTGGAATATCTCAAAATCTACAAACAAATCACGGGACAATCGGAGCAATTATCCGATGAGGAAAAAGATAAATTGGTCGCCCTGACTAGCAGTTAAATCCTCCTTGAGTAGGGGTGAAGAGATATCACCCCTACTGGCTAGAAATTAATCGGTAATGGCGTTGAGAAGAACTTCCGCTAGGGTCATATCTTCCATATCATCGATAGTAATTGTGTCAACGATATCGAATTTGGCCCCCGCCGATTCTAGTTGATCGTCTAAAGCTTTGAGAAATTCGGTTGCTTGCCGATCATGGCCTACTTGAATCAGAGAAATGGCTAATTCTTGATCGCTATCGAGTTTTCGAGAAGCTTCGATGATTTGACGCATCACCGCTTTGCGATCATCTGGTTCTCCGTCGGTAATCACCAGAATAGTTTCTCCGTTGGGTTTAGTTTTGCCGGCAGTTTTGCGCTGAAAATAATTATCAAGGGCATCTTGCAGCACAGCTGCTAGGTCTGTCCTCCCCATCGGTTCGTTTTCTTGATAAATTTGTGTGACCTTATCGGAAGTAACATTATCATAGCGTCGGAAACGTCCGGAAAAAAGATAGATAGTGATGCCGTCGGGATCGATTTCCTCGCACTTTCTAGCCAAGGCGAGGGTGGATTCTTGGGCAATTTGCCAACGGGTTTTATCACTGGGTTTATCAGCAGTGGACATACTGCCACTTTTGTCAATAATCAGAGTATAATCTCTGTCCTGTACAACACTTTCACTGGCCATAGGGGCTATACCTCCAAGCAATTTGCGCTCGTCCTAGTCTAATAATTATTAAACTCTAGGATGGAAACTCTACCTCGATCGACTAGGGTTTTTTAACTATTGAGGGGGGGGAGACAGCGTAATCAACAGCAGAAACTATCGCCAGAAAACCGGTCGGGCTAAAATGAAAAAAGTATGAAAATTATTTCTTAACCTGATACTGTTAAGTAGGTAGGCGTTAAAAATTATCAGATGCCCCCCTTATCAAGGGGGATCCCCCCGCCTATCGGCACCCCCCTTATCAAGGGGGGCAGAGGGGATCGGCACCCCCCTTATCAAGGGGGGCAGAGGGGATCGGCACCCCCCTTATCAAGGGGGGCAGAGGGGATCGGCACCCCCCTTAT
>NZ_JAPZQJ010000272.1:0-1629 GCF_027530405.1 Microcystis sp. LE19-41.2A
GACTATATGGAAGAAATTCGTGCTGATTTAGGTTTGCTCGCAAAAAGATTAAAAAAAGATGGAGATCGAATTCTAATCATCATAAGTAGTCATGCAAAATTAATTACCCAAATAAAAAATTAAGAAGTATAATACATAAATTCTCTCTAGCATTTTCTGGCTCTCGGGGTTTAGGTCTCTAATCAATCTCATTGTATTTTCCTGCTGCTTCGTTTTTTTATGTATTATACTTCTTAATTTTTTATTTGGGTAATTAATTTTGCATGACTACTTATTCAAGGATTGATCATCTTCTTCTCATGCTCTCCAAGGGAGAGGTCATATGAGATTGACGAAATTCAACAAGGTTCCTTTGCATATGCTTTAGTAGAAGGCTTAAGGATTCAAGGCGAAGGCAGCCCATCTACAATTAAAAAATTAGATCAATACTTAAGGTTTAGAGTTCCTGAAATCAACGGAAAGTATGGAAAACCGCCTCAAACTCCCTATGCGAGTGTTGAACCTTCAACTAAGGTTCATTTAATTATCCTACCTCAATCTGCTACTCTTTCAGACGTTCAAGCCCTGAAAATGGATGCACTTAGAGCAGAGTTAAGCGGTGATTTTCAACTTTCTAGACAACTATGGATTAGAGTACTTTCAGTTTCTCCTAGCGATCCTGAAGCAATACAATCGATTCAAAAATTAGCTAGAAGGGATGCAGAAAGTTCGACAAATTTTACAGTGACTGAAGAACATAAATCTCAAGTCCCTGTAAATGCTGAAGAAGGTGTTCTCAATAGAATTGGTGATCTTCAAGGCGCTGAAAATGACTTGGTTTCCGAAAGAGATCAATTGGGATTCAAAGATTATGTTCAAGCTTTTGCTGATTTGATTGAGTCTACAGCGACATTTCCACCTCTAACAATTGGAATATTTGGTTCATGGGGTATAGGAAAGTCATTCCTTCTGCATCATATTAGTAAGGAACTTAAAAGGCGTTATGAAATACGTCTAAAAACTAGATTGAGCAATTATAAATTACCTCGTATTTATACTGTTGAATTTAATGCTTGGGAATATAGTGCTGCTCAAGTAATTTGGCCATGCCTTGTGCGAAGGATCATGAATCGTCTGGAATCTCAGGTTTCCTGGGGTTTTCCTGGTCACTTTATGATTAAGTTCTGGCGTAATCTTAAACGTCAAATAGAAGGGGTAAAAGGTAAGATAATTGCTATCCTTGCAATAATAATTGGTTTGATTGTATTTTCTTTTTGGAGATTCGGCTTAGATTTTTCATTGATTTGGGGTGCGTCAATTGCTCTTGGCATAGGAGGAATTTTTAAAGTGGTAGCAGATACTTTGTCTAAGCCCTTGAGCCAATGGATCACAACTGTTCTTCAAACGAATGACTATGGCAAACAAATCGACTATATGGAAGAAATTCGTGCTGATTTAGGTTTGCTCGCAAAAAGATTAAAAAAAGATGGAGATCGAATTCTAATCATCATAAGTAGTCATGCAAAATTAATTACCCAAATAAAAAATTAAGAAGTATAATACATAAAAAAACGAAGCAGCAGGAAAATACAATGAGATTGATTAGAGACCTAAACCCCGAGAGCCAGAAAATGCTAGAGAGAATTTATC
>NZ_JAPZQJ010000578.1:0-2942 GCF_027530405.1 Microcystis sp. LE19-41.2A
GGGGTGTGGGGTGTGGGGAAGTGGGGGTGTGGGGTGTGGGGAAGTGGGGAAGTGGGGAGAATAAATAAAAATAATCTCCTAAATCCTGACTACTGATTACTGATCACTGATTACTGATCACTGATCACTGATACCCGATAGTCCTTGTGTATTGTCAAGGCGTTTACTTATAATGACTTTAAAAAGATTTTCGGGATCATCGGTAGCCCTATGGCAAAAATTGAAACGAGAACAGAACCCATGGTTTTAAACATGGGACCCCATCACCCTTCGATGCACGGAGTTTTGCGCTTAATCGTCACCCTTGACGGGGAAGACGTGATTGACTGTGAACCCGTGATCGGTTATCTTCATCGGGGCATGGAAAAAATTGCCGAAAATCGCACCAATGTCATGTACGTTCCCTACGTTAGTCGTTGGGATTACGCCGCAGGGATGTTTAATGAGGCGATTACGGTCAATGCTCCCGAAAAATTAGCCGATATCGCCGTTCCCAAACGAGCGCAATATATCCGGGTGATTATGTTGGAACTCAACCGCATCGCTAACCATTTACTCTGGTTAGGCCCCTTTATGGCGGATGTAGGCGCACAAACTCCCTTTTTCTACATTTTCCGGGAACGGGAGATGATTTATGACCTCTGGGAAGCTGCCACGGGAATGCGGTTAATTAATAATAATTATTTCCGTATTGGTGGCGTGGCGGTAGATTTACCCTACGGATGGGTGGATAAGTGCGAGGATTTCTGTGACTATTTTGACCCCAAAGTGGACGAATACGAGAAATTAATCACTAATAACCCGATTTTCCGCCGTCGTATTGAAGGGATAGGCTGCATTACCAGAGACGAAGCGATTAACTGGGGTTTATCCGGTCCGATGTTACGCGCTTCCGGGGTGAAATGGGATTTAAGAAAAGTTGACCATTACGAGTGTTACGACGATTTTGACTGGGAAGTGCATTGGGAAACCGCCGGCGATTGTTTTGCTCGTTATCTGGTGCGGATTCGGGAAATGCGCGAATCGGTGAAGATTATCCGGCAAGCACTGAAAGGTTTACCCGGTGGTCCCTACGAAAATCTGGAAGCGAAACGGATGGCAGAAGGGAAAAAATCAGCTTGGAATGATTTTGACTATCAATATATCGCCAAAAAAGTCGCCCCCACTTTCAAAATCCCTAAAGGTGAACATTATGTGCGCTTGGAAAGTGGTAAAGGGGAATTAGGTATCTTTATCGTCGGTAATGATGATGTTTTCCCTTGGCGTTGGAAAATTCGGGCCGCCGATTTTAATAATCTTCAAATTCTGCCTCATATCCTCAAAGGGGTAAAAGTTGCCGATATTATGGCGATTTTAGGCAGTATTGATATTATTATGGGGTCAGTCGATCGCTAAATCTCTTTCAGGGTGAGTTATCTTATTAACTCACCCTAGTTTTAGCCTAGTCTCATGTAATACCTGGACTTCCCCCATACATAGGGTTTGCTGAAAAAGTTGTTCGTGGGGGCAGGGTGTGGGGTGTGGGGTGTGGGGTGTAGGGTGTAGAGTTTTACCAGTTTTGAGGTGGCCAATTACCTAATTTTCAGGGAAAAAGTGCCTAAATTTCGCCCCGATCACTCCCATATCTGGTACTTTTTGATTGACAAAAAGTCTAAAGGTCTTACCCAATAAGGTTTTTAGATTTATTCAGCAAGTCCTACATAAATACTAAAAAATCAACAAAACCCTTAGGGAGCGTCTCAGAAAAAATTGAAAAGAGGCTACTGGGTACATTTTTCGCTTGAAAATGTCTGTACCGTTGACTGTATCTGGAGTAGAGCGATTCCGTAGAGTTGGCTGTATAGTGATCGCTAACCAGATTGTAACAGATAGTGTGATTAATCTCTAGAGTAAGCGATTTCCTCTGTAGCCATGTTTTTGCTGGTTTTCTGCCCCGAAACAAGCTATAATGGTCGAAGGGTCAAATTTGAAAATTTTTGCCTCAAACCCTATCTGCGTAAGAACTTCAGGATTTGGCATCCAGTAGTTCATTGGTATTGTATTGCTTGAACTCAGGCTCTGTAAGACTTTTAGCCATAGCTAGTATGTTTATACGGAGGAAGTCCAGTTATCCATGACTACAATGCACAGCAAAGCAAAGGATTAAGCCCCCATCGCTACTACCGAATCACCCCCCTCTTAGGCTTCGCAGAACAACAACAGGAAGCTTATGCTTTGAAAGACCCCTAGTGGCAGTAGGAGAAGATTCTCCCACTGCCGGCAAACTTAAATGATCTCTCAATCTAGATCACTACCACTGGTCTGGCGGCAGCAATGTTGTAACCACTCAGTTGAATGATCGCATCACTAGCGGCTTGGAAACCGGCCGCTCCATTATTGAGAGCGATAAAAGTACCACTTTGACCTGTCACTTTAAAGGCCGCCGCCGTGTTAGCAGCAAAGGCCGCATTAGTCAAGACCAACTGAATCGCCGCTTCGGTTAAAGCAGTAGCTGTGCCTTTCGATGCGGTCAAAGTGATTGGCGCAATAGGCACAGGGGCATTAATGCGATCAAGACTAGCACCCGTGCCACTGTAGCCTTGAATAACATCAAAGCCACTCAGCAGCGAATCACCGAGGGAATTGTAGGTCAAAGTATCCAATCCCGTGCTTCCCGTTAGGGTATCTTTGCCAAGACCGCCTGTCAGGTTATCATTATTGGCCCCACCATCGAGGGTATCATCACCTTCTAAACCGCTGATGGTGTCTTTACCTCCCACTCCAGCCAGGGCATCGGCAAAGCTTGTCCCGACCAAGTTGTTATTAGCTGAGTTACCATCATTGTCAAGAATGGTGGCCGTAGCCGTGTCGGGTCCACTGATAGTGTAGCCGGCGGGGGCGGTAATTTTGGTGATGATCGTTTCACTGGGATCACTCAAGAGGTCATCTTTGGTGGGCAGAGT
>NZ_JAPZQJ010000620.1:0-1897 GCF_027530405.1 Microcystis sp. LE19-41.2A
GAAATCAAGAAAGACAAAAAAAGCCCAAAAAACTGCCGAAGCAGTCGGGAAAGATTGACAACCAAAAAGGTAATAGCAATGGACGTTTCTGAAGTTTCAGGTAGTTTTGTCATGCACAGATTTAAACCAAATCTTCTCTTAGCTTGTCCGAATTTCCCTTCTATTGCATTGCGAAAACTCTCGTCCTCTTGTGCTTGTTTTTTTAGTCCAGCGCTTCGATTCTTCGGTGGTCTTCCCAAGGGTAATCCACTTAATCTTATCCCTCTTTCCTTGCACCATGCCAAGTTTTCTCTGGTTCGATAAATTTTATCGACATGAACGGATTGCTGGCTAACAACCATAAGTCTCTTTAAAGTTTTCTACTTGCGCTTTCAAATCTTGAGATTCATTCAAGTTTTCCCAAGACAACCGGTGTAAAAATACATAATTATCTACACAAGACACCGAGAGCTTTGCCCCAAATTCCGTCGGTTTTCCGGCTTTGCCTCTCACAATAGGACGTACATGAGGTTGACTTAAACTGACAATTCTCTGGTCAACCCTTGTTTTTTTCTCTGACCACATCTCCCGTTGTTGACGAGAGACTTCTTCAATGACTAATAGCATTTTATATTGTCTTTTACTTAAACAAGTTAAGGAGGCTCCTAATTCAATTAGTTGGTCTATAGCGGTTCTGATTCACAAGAGGTACATTCCCGATCCTGAACAGCTTAATCAGCAAAGGTTTAAGTGTGCCGCACAGATGCGAGAAACGCTATATATAACCTAAGTTTCTTTGAATATATCCCAGTTGTTGACCAATGGCTTTCCGTCTTTCTTTTTGAGAGGGACGACGTTTTTTAGCGACTTTTAAATAGTTTTTTCTCGCTATTTTTCGGGAAGTTCTTGGTTTCTTAGTTAACTTGTCTTTGACTTCCCTGTAGAGACAATCTAGGATTTTTTCCGTTCCTTGACGAGCTTGATTGAATAGGTCTAAATCTGTGGGATACTTAATATCAGCGGGCGCACAAGTCGCATCTAATATTAATTTTCCTGCATTGGGCCGCTCACTTTCTTCTCCTCGCTCTTCTGTTCTGGCATCAGATTCTTTGTCTTCGAGAATTTCTCGTCCTTTTTTCACCATTTCTTGGTTAATTTTGTTGAGGAGATTTAACTTAATTCTTTTCCGAAAATATACCATCATTGAGGCATCAAATGGAGCTTCTGTTTAATAGTTTGTTAGCCAAATAAAGTATTGTAGGTAAGGGGTTTCCCTAATTTGTTCGACGGTTTCTCTATCACTTATTCCTAATCTTTCTTGAATAATTAATGCGGACATTGCTACCCTAAATGGTAAGGCGGGCGCACCCTTGTTTTCGCAGAAGCTTTTTGCGTACTCTTCTTCAAATTTTTCCCAGGGAATTAAGTTGGCCATAATAACCCAACGGTTTTCATCTGATAGTTTTCCGCTCCTCGGGCAGTTCAAATGATTCGGGTTCTGATGGAGTTGCGGTCGAGATACGATACATCTGTACTGAATGAAAAAAAGTGCTTGGCTTTTAGTGTATTTTACCTTTTTTTGGGCCTTTTTTCTCGACTTTATTGAGTCGAAACCTTTTTCCTATCGGCATTTCAGGCTTTTTCAGCCAGCCCTACTTAATAATAATTAAGCTTTTTGCTTAAGTTGACACCAATGACCGCCGGCGCCCAAAATGTCATTTATCTTCTGTCAAGGTGGGTTAGGTAAAATGAGAAAAAAGTTCTGAAACCCTTATATCTGGACTTCCCCGTTGACAAAAAGCCATAACCTGTGCTGTAGAAGGGATTAAGAGAATTTCCGCCGCCCCGTTACTGGGTACAAATCAGAGAAACTCCCAATAAATCTAACGCTTTTTGTTGCAGTTGAGTCGGTCGAGTT